>JBIKZP010000093.1:0-7418 GCA_044354655.1 Rhodoferax sp.
CGGTTTGACGGGCACGGCCCAGCTCAACACCCGACTCTTCCAGCAGCCGCAGAATCGGTTTTTGCGTCAGATCGGCACGGCTGAAGCTGCTGGCCAGCGCTTCGGGAATGTAGGTGGTGATGTGAGAAACCGGGCCTTCTGTGGCGCTGCGTCGGCGCACGGCTTTTTTCACTTTAGCGCCTACCGGAATCTGCAAGGCTTCGGCCACGCTGGGTGAGGCGCCCACGGTGCGCCACTCCAGCACCTTCACCGATGTCTGCAAACTGGTGCTGACGATGTTTTCCAGCAAGCCCGTCAGCCGCGTGGCGGACGCTTTGGCCTGGCTGCCTAGCAAGCCGGCGCTCAAGGATTGCTTGGTCGGTGCTGGGCGTGTGCCGCGACCGGCCTCGCGAATGATCAGCCCTTCGGCAGCCAGTTGCTCCAAGGCCCGACGGACCGTGACGCGGCCCACACCAAACTGTTTGCTCAGGACGACCTCGGCCTGCAAGCCTTCCGCAAAGCGGCCTTCTTGCAGTTGTTCGCGCAGGACCAGGTAAATCTGATGGTATTTGGGTAAGGGAAGTGTCAGGACCATAAGAAAACGGTTAATGAACGGGCGCAAAGGAGACGTTCAGGGTCTCTAGGGTAAAGATGTCTTCCAGCGGTGCCGCCTGCATCACGTGGTAAAGCACGAAGCGGTAGGCGGCGTTGGCGTCGAGTTCGCTCGGGGTGAACGCAAATGCCAGGTTGCCCGCCGTGCACAACCGGCCCGGGTAAGAAAAGTGCAGCAAATTTTGCTTGAAAACGCTGGCCACCGTGCGCGCCAGGTCGGCGTCAGTGGCAATAAATTCAAGCACCAACCCCGCTTCGTGGCGGCTGTGTTGCGCCTGCGCCAGGGCTCGTACGGCGCCTTGGCCGTACACGTGGGGGTACAGGGTCCAGTTGCCCGGGAGCAACTGGCGCACTTTGCGCTCAACGGTTTCCAGCGCCAGTGGCAGTTGCTCAATCATGAAGGGGTCAGCCACGCCGGCTACCAGCACGGCGCGGGCGCCCACATAGGCGGCGCCTTCTATCTTCAGGCTGGGCTGCGCGCGCGGCACAAATTGGGCGCCGCTGACCTGCGTACGGTGCGCATCAATCGCGGTGTAGCGGGCCTCCTGCAGGTGCAGGGTGCCCGTGGGCTCTTGCACTTCAAACGGGTCGCTTTGCTCGTACAGCGCGTGCGCGGCGACCGAGGCGGGGGTGGCGTGCATGTCCGGATTCATGCTCTCCAGGGTGAAGCTGTTCAGGGTCAGCTCGGCCAGCATGGCATCACGCCCACCGGGACGACAGCACAAGGAGGTGCACTCAATGATTTTGGCCATGTGCAGGGCCAGGGCGCTGGGGTAGCCCAGCATTTCGGGCAAGGTGGCAAAGATGGCAGTGTCGCAAGTGCGCCCGGCAATCAGAACATCGGGCCCGGTGGCCAGAGCACGGCGCAGGGTTTCTGTGCCGCACTGGCCCACGATGTGGGTGCAGCTCAGAATGTCCGCCTCGGTGGGCTCGGCCATGGCGCCAATCGGGTGGAGCATGCCGGCTTGCTGCGCGTTGACCACCAGGACATCAGAGACCTCGCTGCTGACCGTGCACAAGCGAAAGCTCAAGCCATGTTCACGGGCAATTTGCAGCACGATGGCCACGGTGGCGTCGAGGTGCGGTTGTGCCCCGGCCGTACCGGCGCTGCCAATGATGAGCGGAATATGGGCTTGGCGCGCTGCCAGCAGCACCAGCGTGAGGTCGCGGTAGACCATGCTGGCGGGCGCCGCCATTTCACCTGAGCCCAGGTAATAGGGGCCGGGGTCGATGGAGCCCATGTCACAGCCCATGAAGTGAGGCCGACGCTGCATACCGCGCGCCAGCGCTTCAGCAGGAATGCCATAGCCCAGCTGGCCCGAGGCCGACAACACCCGCAGCGCCTCCTGACCAGGGCGGTGGCTGTGCAGCAGATGCTCGGTGGCGGTCATGCCGCTCATGGCACGATACCCAACAATGGCGCGTGTTGTTGGGCGCCATACACATCGCCGTCGCCCGGCGTGCCCGCACACAGGCGCCGAGGCATAGAAAACTTGATCGCCAGCAGGCTGGGCAAGAGGTAGCGTTGCACCTGCTCGGCCGGCAGTTGGTAGCGCTCGGCTACCGCGGCGCAGGACAGGCGGGCGCTGTGCTCCGCGAGGTTGTAACCGGCGCTGTCCTTGAAAAAAATATCAATGGTGAGTTGCGTGGGGCCAGCATTTTTGCTGCGCACCACATCAGCCAGGGCGGACAAGGGGAGACCAGTCATGGCATGCGCGGGAGGTGTGCTTAGCGGGCGGTGAAGCCGCCGTCGGCGCACACCACTTGGCCGGTGATGAAGGAGGCGCGGCGTGACAAGAGGAAGCTCACCAGCTCGCCGATTTCTTCAGGCTGGCCCAGGCGCCCCATTGGAATGCTTTGCAGCATGGCCGCCAAGGCCAGCGGATCGGCCATGTTGCTGGCCACCATGGCGGTCTCGACCGGGCCGGGGCCAATCGCGTTGATGCGAATGCCCTGCTCGGCCCATTCCAGCGCGAGCGACCTGACCATGCCGTTAAGCCCGGCTTTGGATGCCGCATAAGCCGCCCCGCGTGCGTGCCCCACCAAGCCAATCTGGCTGGTGATGACGGCCACACTGGCATCAGGGGCCGGGTGTTCGCGCATGTGCGCAATAGCCGAACGCACCAGTACAAAGGTGGCCGTTAGGTTCAGGTCCAGGGTGGCGCGCCACTCATCGAGCGTGGTGTCGTCAGAACCTTTTTTGAAGAAAATTCCGGCGCAGCACACCAGCCCATCTAGCCCGCCCAGCGCTGCAGCAGCCCGTGTGGGCAAGGCGCGGCAGGCCTCCAGGTCGAGCAGGTCTTGCACCAACACCGCCGCCGTCGGCATTGCGTGCTGTAGCAGCTGCGCCTGCTGGTCGTTCTGCACCACAGCCGCCACCCGCGCGCCTTGGCGCTGCAAGACGTGCGCCGTGGCCAGCCCAATGCCGCTGCCCGCGCCCGTGACAAGCACGTGGCGCTGGTGCATTTCTGGCAACAGGTGGGCAGACATGCTCACAGCCCCAGGTAGTTTTTACGCAGTTCGGGATCGCGCGCCAGATCAGAGGCCAGGCCTTGCATGGCGACCCGGCCGTTCTCAATGAGGTAGGCCCGGTGGGCAATGGCCAGCGTTTGCACGGCGTTTTGCTCCATCAGCAAGATCGACTGGCCTTCGCGGTTGATGCGCTCAATCAAGGCAAACATTTCTTCCACCAACAAGGGCGACAAACCGAGCGAGGGTTCGTCCATGATGAGCAACTCGGGCTCGGACATCAGGCCCCGGCCAATGGCCAGCATTTGCTGTTCGCCGCCTGACAGGGTGCCCGCCGACTGGTCAAAGCGTTCCAGCAGGCGCGGAAAAATGCCCACCACACGCTCCAGGTTTTGCTGGCGGCGTGCCTTGCCGCGCACCAGACTGCCGAGCTCCAGGTTTTCACGCACATTGAGGTTGGGAAACACGCGCCGGCCTTCGGGCACATGAATCACGCCCAGCTTGACCACTTCGCTGGAACTCAAACCCACCAGCTCTTGGCCCTTGAACTTGATGGAGCCTGAAAACGGCCGGTACAAGGCAGAAATATTGTTGTTCAGGGTGGACTTGCCCACCCCGTTGCTGCCCAGCACGGCAATGATTTCTCCCTGGCCGACGTCCAGGTCAATGCCACGAAGAATCTCAACGCTGCCGTAGCCGGCGTGTAATTGGCGAATCTCAAGCATGGCTCACCTCCTGGCTGGTGTTGGCCATGTGTTGTGCGGCACCGCGGCCCAGGTAGGCCTCGATCACGGCGGTGTTGGTGACCACTTCCTGGGGGCTGCCGTGGGCAATGATCTTGCCGTAGGACAGGACATAAATATCGTCTGACAGGCTCATCACGGCGTGCATGACGTGTTCAATCAGCAGCACGGTGACACCGCTGTCGCGAATTTTTCGAATGATGTCGATGATCTCGACGATCTCGGACGGATTGAGCCCGGCCATCACCTCATCGAGCAGCAACAGCTTGGGGCCCGTGGCCAGGGTGCGGGCCAGCTCCAGGCGCTTGCGTCCCGCTACGGTCAGGTCGGCGGCGGGCTGGTCGAGCAAGTGGCCCATGCCCACTTGCTCGGCCACCGCGCGGGCATGGGCCCAGGCTTCGTCGCGGTGCTTGAACAACTGGTAGGCGCCCACGGCAATGTTTTCATGCACGGTGAGCTTGGCAAAGGGTTGCGTGATCTGAAAGGTGCGCACCATGCCGCGCCGTGCGATTTGGTGCACCGGCAAGCCGGTGATGTCTTCGCCCATGAACTCGACGCGCCCGCTATTGACGGGCATAAAGCCGGCGATGCAGGCAAACAGCGTGGTCTTGCCCGCGCCGTTGGGGCCAATCAAGGCCACGATACGCCCAGCCTCTACCGACAGGCTGGCGTCATCGACGGCGCGCAGGCCGCCGAAAATTTTGGTCAGTCCGCTTACCTTCAGCATCATTGCCCCGCCTTCGAGATGTGCGCCTTGCGCCGTTTGAACAGATCAATCAAGCCGTTGGGCAAGAAGGCAATGATGATCACCAGCAACGCCCCGTACAGCACCAGCGACAGCCCTTGAATACTGGTGAGTGCACGCGTGTATTCGCTCAAGCCGGCCAGTAGCACCGCGCCGATCAACGGACCGTAAACGGTGCCGGCCCCGCCAATCATGCTCACCAGCAGCATCTCCACCGACTTGTCCACGCCAAACACAATGGACGGGTCGATGTACAGAAAGTACTGCGCGAAAAAACTCCCGCCCATGCCGCACATGGCGCCTGAGAGCGTCAGTATCTTGACCTTCTCGGCAAACACGTTAATGCCCAGCGCTTTGGCGGCATCTTCATTCTCACGAATGGCCGCCAACTGCGCACCAAAGCGCGAACGCTTAAGCCAGATCGCCAAAGCCACGGAGCCCACCGTGAGGGCGAGGATCACAAAGTAAAAACCGATGCGCTCAGAAAACTGGAAATTGCTGATGCCGGCTTTCATGGGAATGAGCATGCCCAGGCCACCACCGGTGATCTCCAGCGAGTTGCTGGTGATGCGCAGCACCTCGGCAAACGCCAGCGTAATCAGCGCAAAGTACGAGCCCTTGAGACCGGCACGAAACGACAAGCCGGCAATGACTGCGCCCACCAGACCGCCAGCCAGCGCCGAGGCCGGTAAGCCGAGCCAGGGTGACATGCCAAAGCGCAGTTGCACGATGGTGGAGGCATACGCACCCACGCCAAAAAATGCCACGTGCCCGAAGGACAGCTGGCCGGCAAAGCCCCCGGCGATGTTCCAGGACTGGCCGATGAAGGCGTAAAACAAGGCCAGCACGCCAAAATTCACGGCAAAGCTGGACTTGAACACAAAGGGAAAAATAACGGCGATGGCCAGCAAGCCACCGTGCAGCAGCCACGACTGGCGCACACTGAGGTCCTTCATGACTTGGCTCCAAACAGGCCAGATGGCCGAAACAGAAGAATCAGAATGAAGATGACGGAAATGCCGATCTGGCCCAGACTCTCACCCAGAAACAGCCCGCCAAAAGACTCGGTCAAACCCACGATCAGGCCACCCACCACGGCGCCGAGAAAGCTACCCATGCCCCCTAGAACCACCACGGTGAAGGCCACCATCACAAAGACGTGGCCGGTGCTGGGTGAGACATAGAAAATGGGCATCAGCAGGCAGGCGGCAGCGCCCAAGGTGGCCAGGCCAATGCCATAGGAAATGGCAAAAATTCGCTCTACGTCAATGCCCACCAGGCGCGCGCCCATGCGCTCGCGCGCCACCGCACGTATCGCCCTGCCGGTATCGGTGCGCTGTATGAACAGGCCCAGCGCACCGCACAGCAGCATGGAGGCTGCAAAGGAAATGATTTTTGGCAGCGACACCAGGGTGGGGCCCATCTCCACCATCGTGTCCATGTAGGCCACGGAGATGGTGCGTGAGTCGCCTTTGAAAAACATCAGCGCCAAGTTCTCGATCAAGATTGACAGACCCAGCGTGATGAGAAGAATATTTTCATCCTTGCCGTTGGACATCTTCCCGATCAAAAAGCGGTACAAGTAGAAGCCGAAGGCATACATGACAGGCACCATGATCACCAGAGACATGTAGGGGTCAATCCCCAGTTTGATGAGCAGGTAGTAGACACCAAACATGGCCAGCATGAGCATGCTGCCATGGGCGAAGTTGATGATGTGCAACACACCATAAATCAGGGTCAGGCCGCTGGCCACCAGGGTGTAAATGCCGCCCAGCAACAAGCCGTTGATGGCGGCAGCACCAATAATTGATAAGTCCAACGGGATGGCCTCGGTTAAGTACGCAATGACAGCGTGTCCCCGCAACTCATGCGGGGACACGCACCTGGCAACTCAATGCCTGACGGGTCCTGGATCAGCCGAACTTGGGCTTGGGGAACACCGGTTTGACGGCGGCAAACTCGTTGGGCCAGACCACATCGATGTCGGACTTGGAAGCTTGCAGCAACACCGCACGACCGCCGGTGTTTTGGCCGTTGACAAACTTGGTGGGGCCGTAAGGCATGAAGTGGTCGGCCCAGGTGCTGGTTTCTAGCGAGGCGATGACGCGGTCTTTTTCACCCGACTTGGCGCGCTCCACGCCATCGGCGTAGCACTTGACGGCGTTGTAGGCGCAATAGACCTCAAAGGTGAACAAGTCGCCTTTGGCTTCCACGCGCTTGCGCATATCAAGGGATTTAGGGTTGCGCGGGTTGTACCAGTGGTTGAAGTCCATCATGTACTGCGCCACTTCAGGTTGCTCTTTCACCAGTTTGTAATTGAAGCCGCCACCGAGCACGCTGAACATGCCAACCAGGTCAACCTTTTGCTGGTGCAGAGTGCGCGCCATCAGCACATATTCGTTTTGGTAGTTGCTCATGATCACGATGTCAGGCTTGATCGATTTGATGCGCAGCACCAGGTTGGAGAAGTCGCGTGTGGGCGTAGCGTGCTTCAGGACTTCTTTGATTTCAATACCGATGGCGGCGAGCTTGCCCGACAGCATCTTGGCCGTGCTGGTGCCGAACTCGGAGTCCTCGTGCACGATGACGGCAGTTTTGGCGATGCCGCCCGCGGCCTTGTTGACTTCGGACAAACCGCCGAACGCGTCATCCACGCATTTGCCATTGCCAGGTGCCAGGCGAAACACATTTTTCAAGCCGCGTGACACGATGGCATCCGACACGCCCACGTCAATCATGAACGGGGTGTTGTATTTGGCCGCAGCTTGCGTAGCAGGCAGGGCGATGGCGCTGGCAAAGCAGCCCACATAGGCCGACACGCCTTCTTGGTGCATGCGCTCAACTTCAGACACCCCAACCTCTGGACG
>JBIKZP010000094.1:0-7397 GCA_044354655.1 Rhodoferax sp.
CACCTTTGGCTACGTCATGACGCTGATGCAAATTCCGCTGAAGATCACCACCCTGTTCACCTCGCTGAGCAACAACCCCTACGTGATCTTGCTTTTCATCAACATCATGTTGCTGATTCTGGGGACCTTGATGGACATGGCGCCGCTGATTTTGATCCTCACACCCATACTGCTCCCAGTGGTCAAAACACTGGGCGTGGACCCCGTGCACTTTGGCATCATCATCATGGTCAACCTGGGCATTGGCTTGCTCACGCCGCCGGTAGGCTCGGTGCTCTTTGTGGGCAGTGCGGTGGGCAAGTTAAAGATTGAAGCATTGGTCAAGGCCATGTACCCGTTCTTTGGGGTGCTGCTCGTGCTGCTGGCCCTGGTGACCTATGTTCCAGCGCTCACCCTGTGGCTGCCGCGCATGATGGGTGTCTAGTCTGACAAGGGTGCCCGAGATGAATCCCCTGTCCATTCGCATGCATGACGCCGATAACGTCGCCATCGTCGCCAACGACGGTGGCCTACCGGCTGGCAGTGTGTTGCAAGGCGGGCTCACGCTGCTGGAGAAAGTACCGCAGGGCCATAAGGTGTCGCTGGTGGCCATTGCCAAGGACACGGCGGTCTTGCGCTACAACGTGCCTATTGGCTACGCCCTGAAGGATATTCCTGCGGGCAGTTGGGTACATGAACGCTTGCTGCACATGCCTGAAGCGCGCAGCCTTGAAAACTTACCTTTAGCCACCGTCAAGCCCACGCCGTTGGAGCCCCTGGTGGGCTACACCTTTGAGGGCTACCGTAACGCCGATGGTTCTGTAGGCACGCGCAATATTTTGGCGATTACCACCACGGTTCAATGCGTGGCAGGGGTGGTGGAGTTCGCCGTCAAACGCATCAAGGCGGAGCTGCTCCCGCGCTTTCCCCAGGTAGACGATGTGGTGGGGCTGGAACACAGCTACGGCTGCGGCGTAGCCATTGATGCGCCTGATGCCATCATCCCAATCCGCACCCTGCGCAACATCAGCCGCAACCCCAACTTTGGCGGCGAGGTGATGGTGGTCAGCTTAGGCTGTGAAAAGCTGCAGCCCGAACGTTTGTTGCCCCCGGGCAGCATTGAACTCAAGGCCGGTACCGAGCTCGACGTGGTTTGCCTGCAAGCGCCAGCTCACGTGGGTTTTATGTCAATGATTGACGCCATCATGGCCTCTGCCCTGCCCCACCTGGAACGCCTGAATGCGCGCCGCCGCGAGACCGTGCCCGCCAGTGAACTGGTGGTGGGTGTGCAGTGCGGTGGCAGCGATGCGTTCTCGGGTGTCACGGCCAACCCGGCGGTGGGCTTTGCCACCGATTTACTGGTGCGGGCTGGCGCTACTGCCCTGTTTTCAGAAACCACCGAAGTACGCGACGCCATAGACCAGATGACCGCACGCGCAGTCACCCCGGAAGTTGCGCAGGCCATGGTGCGTGAAATGGTCTGGTACGACGCCTATCTGCAACGCGGAAGCGCAGACCGCAGCGCCAACACCACGCCGGGAAATAAAGCCGGTGGCTTGTCCAATATCGTGGAAAAAGCGATGGGCTCCATCATCAAATCCGGCACAGCGCCTATCAGTGGCGTGCTCTCCCCCGGTGAAAAAGCCAGTACCAAAGGCCTGCTCTACGCGGCCACACCGGCCAGCGATTTCATCTGCGGCACGCTGCAACTTGCGGCTGGCATGAACCTGCATGTTTTCACCACCGGGCGTGGCACGCCCTACGGACTGGCTGAAGTGCCGGTCATCAAAGTGGCCACCCGCACCGAACTGGCCACGCGCTGGCACGACCTGATGGACGTGAACGCCGGGCGCATTGCCGACGGTGAAGCAACCATTGCCGACGTGGGCTGGGAACTGTTTCATCTGATGCTGGACGTGGCCAGCGGCCGTAAAAAAACATGGGCCGAACACTGGAAGCTACACAACGCTTTGGTGCTGTTCAACCCTGCCCCTATAACCTGAAAGACACCGCCCTATGACACCTACCTCGCCCTACCCCGAGCCCTACCAAGCCTTTCCCAATTCCTTCAAAAAGCGTCTGCTGGCGGGCCAACGCCTGATTGGCTGCTGGGCCTCACTCTCAAACGCCATCACCACAGAAATATTGGGCGTGGCGGGGTTCGACTGGCTATTGCTGGATGGTGAACATGCCCCCAACGACGTTGGCACGTTTGTGCCACAGCTCATGGCGCTCAAAGACAGTTGCAGCGCGCCGGTGGTGCGTCCGTCCAGCAACAACGAAGTCGAAATCAAGCGTCTGCTGGATGCTGGCTTTTACAACTTTTTGATCCCCATGGTGCACAGTGCCGCAGATGCTGCGCGCGCCGTAGCCGCCACCCGTTACCCGCCCGAAGGCGTACGGGGTGTGTCCATTTCTCAGCGCAGCAATCGCTATGGCACGGTGCCCAATTACTTTCAGGAGATCAATCGCCACACCTCGGTGTCGGTGCAGATTGAGAGCCCGCAAGGCGTGGCTGCCGCGGCTGAAATTGCCGCAACCCCTGGTGTTGACTGTGTGTTTGTCGGCCCATCGGACCTGGCCGCCACCATGGGGCATTTAGGCAATGCTGGTCACCCCGAGGTGCAAGCCGCCATTGCCCATATTTTTGAAGAGACCCAACGTGCGGCCAAGGCCTGCGGCATTTTGGCGCCCGTGGAAGCCGATGCGCGCCGTTACATGGCCATGGGCGCCACCCTGGTGGCCGTGGGCAGTGACTTGGGCGCGTTCAGGGGCGCCACGCAGGCGCTCAAAGACCGTTACAACGCCTGACCAAAACACACCATGCACACTCTCGGATTTATCGGCCTGGGCATCATGGGTGCGCCCATGGCGGCCCATTTGTTAGCTGCCGGCCACACCGTTCACCTGCATACCCGCAGCCAGATACCAGCGCAGTTGCTACAAGCCGGCGGCTTGGCTTGCAGCAGCGCCCAAGAGGTGGCCGAGAAAGCCGACATTATTTTCATGATGCTGCCCGACACACCCGATGTTGAAGCGGTTTTGTTCAGTGACCATGGGGTTGCGGCTGGACTCCAAAGTGGCAAGACCGTGGTGGACATGAGCTCTATCTCACCGGTGCTGACCAAAAAATTCGCCCACAAGATAAACGACCTGGGCTGCGACTACATGGATGCCCCCGTATCAGGCGGTGAAGTGGGCGCCAAAGCGGCCAGCTTGACCATCATGGTGGGCGCCACTGAGGCGACTTTTGCAAAGGTTTTGCCCTTGTTGCAACTGATGGGTAAAAACATCACCTTGGTAGGTGGCAACGGCGATGGACAGACCTGCAAGGTGGCCAATCAGATCATTGTGGCTTTGAATATTGCAGCTGTTGGCGAAGCCTTGCTGTTTGCCAGCAAGGCAGGGGCTGATCCAGCCAAAGTGCGGCAAGCGCTGATGGGCGGCTTTGCCGCCTCCCGCATTCTGGAAGTGCATGGTGAGCGCATGATTAAACGCACCTTCAATCCGGGGTTTCGCATTGGCTTGCACCAAAAAGATCTGGGGTTGGCGCTGCAAGGTGCGCGTGAGCTAGGTCTTGCGCTTCCGCAGACGGCCGGGGTGGCCCAACTGATGCAGGTGTGCAGTGCCAACGGACTGCAAAACAGTGACCATTCCGGCCTGGTCAGAGCCTTGGAGATCATGGCTAATCACCAGGTGGCAGAAGAGCCCAGCCCGTCCTGAACCGTTGCGCTGGGTCGGGTGAGAGCTGCCTTAAGCCCGCACCACCAACACGGTCACTTTGGTATGCGACAGCACGGCTTGCGTGACGCTGCCGAGCACGAGCCTTTCCAGCCCGCTGCGGCCATGGGAGCCCATGACGATCAGGTCGGCCTGGAGGGTGTCAGCAGTTTCCACCACACCGCGCCAGGTGGCGTGCGACTCCACGATAGAAAACTCGGCGTTGATGCCGGCGTCCTTGAAGGCAGCTTTGGCTTCATCAATGGCGCGGTTGGCCTCAGACGTGGCGGCGCTTAAATATTCAGCCTGCCCGTAGGCAAAGTCAGTGCCCACGCCTGTGAAGGGGTACGGGTCCAGCACAAAAATGGCGGTGACGCGGCTGCCGAAGGCCCGGGCCAGACTCATGGTTTTTTCTACCGCCAACTGCGAGGTGGACGAACCATCGACCGGTACGAGAATGTGCTTGAACATGGTGACAACTCCTGATGACTTGATGCCACCCAGTGTGGCGCGTCCCCAAGCGCCTGGCGTTGACCTTGATCAAGCTAGGGCGCATCCTCCTGAAAGCCTTTGGCGCGCAGGGTGATAACCAAGGTGTCTCGGTGGGCGTCTTTCAAGTCGGCTTGCACGGGTTGTATTGGCGTGGTCTCGTGGATCACGCGCGCATCGTCCAGCAGCAACAGCGACCAGGGTTCGGTCAGCGTGAAGCGCTGGCCCTTTGGACCGTCAGCTTCAAACACCCGTGTTTCACCGCCTTTAACGCCTTGACGGTCCACCAAAAACACCGCCACCAGGTCAACCCCATCACGGTGCGCCCCCTCTGGTGTGGGGCGACCAATGCCATTGGTGGTGTCAATGCGAAACTGGTGCGCCTCCACAAACCAGGGCTGCGCGCCTTTAAGGCCTGAACAAATCCGTCCCAGCCAAAGTAGCAGGTTCTGCCAGGCCGCCTGACTCACCAGCTCAGCGTCCATGGGCTCAAACAGGCGCTGCATACCGCCGTGCAAGGCGTTGTATTCCAGCGGTTGCCAATGGGCACGGTGCGGCACTTGCGTCAGCTGCTCGCCGTTAACCACGAAGCAGGAGTGGCGGCGTTTGCGGTAGCGGCCACCATCTTTTAAAAAATTATCAGAAGGCAAGTGAGCCCACAACGGGCGCCAAGCAGCAAGCGCCGGGGCCGGGCAGCCGCTCAGGGTCAGCACGGCTTGGGCACCGAGCACGGCATGGCCCTGGTCCTGCAAAACAGACACCAACTCAGCCGGATTTGCCAACAAAGGGGGATGAAAGGAAGTAGTCATAAGCCCCAAGCTTAACTTCTTGTGCGGACCGCCCTGATCGAAAAATTAAATTCAGAAAAATGTGAATAACTCCCGTTATTGTCTGATTTGCATCAATGGCACCTGCCGCAAACAGTCTAAGCTGCGCCATCACTTTCAGGATGCATGCCCATGTCTTCGTTGCAACCCTCTCATGTGCCCTCTCATGTCCTCTCGCTGGGCTTGCCCTTCATGGACGACAACCATCAAGAATTTGATGCCATGCTCGATCAAGCGCTGGTTTGCAGCGACTCAACTTTGCTGGCGAAGTGGCAAGCCCTGATCAACCATGCCACCTTGCACTTTGGCATGGAAGACGAATGGATGGCAGCGTCGAATTACGCGTCGGCCAAGAACCACCAAACACAGCATCTGGTGGTCTTGCAGGTCATGCTGGAAGGCCTGCAACGGGGTCAGCAGGGTGATTTTGATGCCGTGCGCCACATGGTTCATGAGCTTAAAAACTGGTTTGGTATTCACACCCAAAGCATGGACGCGGCCTTGGCGCTGCACTTGCGCAGCGTGGGTACCCGGCCCGAGGATGGCTTTGTGCCAGCGCCCAGTAACCGGCACTGGGACCGGCGGGGTGGCGGCATCGTTGAACGCCAGCCACGCTAAGACTTTTTCTCTGCCACCCAGGTAAGCGCTGCGGCCACGGCTGTCACGTTCGCTACCGCCCAGGGCCGGGCCTGGCGCTAGCATTGGCGCACTGAAATTATTTCTTCGGAGCCCTCCCCCTATGTCTACCGTTACCAGCAGCACTTCGCTCACTAACCACCAAATTCGCCTGGCTGCGCGCCCTGTGGGCTTGCCAACTCGCGCCAACTGGCAAAACACCAGCGAGCCTGTGCTTCAGCCCGGACCGGATGGCGTGCTGCTCAAGACCCTAGCGCTGTCGCTGGACCCTGCCATGCGTGGCTGGATGAACGAGGGTAAAAGCTACATTCCGCCGGTGGGCATTGGCGAGGTGATGCGTGCCGGCGGCGTGGGCCAGGTGCTGGCGTCCAACAACCCGGCTTATGCGGTCGGTGACTTTGTGGGTGCCGGCTTTGGAGTGCAGGAGTACCTGACGCTGGCGCAGGTTGACTTCAAACGCGGCGGCCTGTTCAAGATTGACCTGCGCATGGGCTCGCTCACGCAGTGGCTCAATGTGCTGGGCATGCCGGGCATGACCGGCTACTTTGGTTTGATGGATGTGGGCCAACCCAAGCCCGGCGAAACCGTGGTGGTGTCTGGTGCAGCAGGCGCCGTGGGTCAGACGGTGGGGCAAATGGCCAAAATCAAGGGCTGCCGCGTGGTCGGTATTGCCGGTGGCCAGGCCAAGTGCGACTGGGTCGTCAAAGAACTGGGCTTTGACGCCTGCATTGACTACAAGGCCAGTCCGTCTGCCGTGCGTGACGGCCTCAAAACGCATTGCCCCCAGGGCGTGGACATTTACTTTGACAACGTGGGCGGAGAAATTTTGGATACCGTGCTGGCCCGCATCACGCGTGGGGCACGCATCATCATCTGCGGCGCCATCAGCCAATACAACAACACCACGGCCGTGCAAGGCCCTAAAAATTACCTCAGCCTGCTGGTGAACCGCGCCCGCATGGAAGGCATTGTGGTGTTTGACTACACCGACCGCTTCCCGCTGGCAGTCGCTGAAATGGCGGGCTACCTGAAAGACGGCCGCATGAAGAGCCGCGAAGACGTGGTGGTGGGGCTAGAGAACTTTCCCGAAGCACTGACCAAGCTGTTCACGGGCGAAAACTTTGGCAAGCTGGTGCTTGAAGTGGCCAAGGCCTAAGGCTAAATTAGTCCACCAGCGCCGCGTACACCAGATCCCGAAACAACATACGGTAGTACTCGCGCTGGTTGGGCGCCTGCAGCATCAGGCAGGCCAACAGATCTTCGGCTGGGTCTATGAAAAACGTGGTGCCGGCCATGCCGCCCCAAAAATAGGACCCCACCGAACCTGGCACCGGGGCCAGACCCAGTGTTTTGCGCACGGCAAACCCCAAGCCAAAACCATGCCCCGCGGGCAACAAGTCGCGTGACGCTTTGCTGAACACAGGAATATCTCCCAGGTGGTCAGCCGTCATGAAGGCCACGGTACGGGGACTCAGCAGTCGCACACCGTTGAGCGTGCCTTTATTCAGCATGAACTGCATGAAGCGCAGGTAGTCTGCCGCAGTCGAGGTGAGGCCACCGCCACCGGACTCCAGCGCAGCGGGCTGGCGCACATCTATCACCTGCATTTGCACGCCGCCCTCGGGGTCGCGGGCAAAGGGCTCGGCAATGCGGCCGTGGTTTTTTTCAGCCACCGAAAAAGCGGTCTCCTGCATGCCCAGCGGCGCCAGAATGTGGTCCTGCAAAAAGGCCCCCAGCGTTTGCCCA
>JBIKZP010000095.1:0-7356 GCA_044354655.1 Rhodoferax sp.
ATTATCAAGCGCTAAAAATGCCTGAGCCTTACCATTTCGTTGGGTCCTTTTTTTAAGCCATGGAGAGTAACGATGAATGACACAATTACCGTCAACAAAGACAAACTGATGACCGATCTGCGAGTGGTCATAGCCGACGCCGAAGAGCTGCTGCGCATGACCGCCGACCAGGCGGGCGAGAACGCAGCGGGGCTGCGCGCCCGCGTGCAGGGCCGCATGAACCAAGCCAAAAGCGACCTGATGCATCTTCAAGAAGCTGCCGTTTTGAAAGCCAAGGCAGCTGGGCATGCCGCCGATGAATTTGTGCATGAGAACCCCTGGAAATCCATTGGTATTGCAGCAGGCACAGGCTTGTTGATGGGTCTGTTGTTTGGACGCCGTTAACCCTAGCTGCCACGCATGAGTGGCCCTGACGTGCCAGCGCTTGGCTTGTTCGCCTCGCTCAGTCGCTTGCTCGGCACCGCGCTGGAGTTGGCGCAAGTCAGGCTCGCCCTGCTGGGGACAGAGCTTGAACGAGCGGGTCAGCGCTTGCTCGACGGTTTGCTATGGGGCGGCGCGGCCTTGATTGTGTTGGGCGTGGGTCTGTTACTGCTGTGCGCCTTTCTTTTAATGCTGGTGCGCGAAGACTACCGACTGGCCGCATTGGGTGGCCTGACCGTTATTTTTTTGAGCACAGCCGTCTGGATGCTTCAGTCCGCACGAAGCCGCTTGCGCAGTCTGCAAAATCTGTTTGAACTCAGCCTCAATGAGCTCAAGCAGGATTTGCCCACAGGTGGACGCGACTAATCGCCATGAGCGCCATGACCCACAGGCCCACCCCTGTCCGTAGCCACAGCATCACGCAACGCCAGCAAATATTATTGCTGCGCAGCGCCCTGTTGCGCCAGGATGTAGCCGACTCCCTGAACCTCTGGCGTCCGCCGCTGGCCCGCATTGACCGTTGGCGTGCAGGTCTGCAATGGCTACAACAACACCCGGTTTGGCCGGTGAGCGCGGTAGGTGTTGTGGTTGTGTTACGGCCGCGCCGTACCTTGGTCTGGGCACGCCGGCTGTGGTGGATCTGGGGCGCAGTCAAACGGATTCGCCAGCAACTGCTTCCACCAAACCGCTAGCGCCAACAACTGGTGGGTTGCTCCACAATCACCCCTATGGACACCCCTGAAAAAATCACCGAGCGCCGCCTGACCGATGCCTGGGCCGAGCTGCAAAACCATGCCGATCAGGGCCACGCCCTGGAAGCCGATGCCTACCGCCTGGCCTTTGCCGACCCAGAGTTTTTGCTGCGGCGCGAAACCCGCGGTATCCGATTTCAACTGGAGATGCTCAAGCCCGACCTGGACCAGGCCGAGCACGGCATTGACAACACCATCGTGGTCTTTGGCAGTGCCCGTTTTGTATCACCAGAAGTGGCTCAGCAAGGCTTGCAACAGGCCCAGTTGAATGGCGACCCCGAAGCGCTGATGCTGGCGAATCGGCAGGTGCGCAACGCCAACTACTATGACCAGGCACGCCTGTTTGCCCGTTTGGTGGCCAGCCATAGCACCCACCGGCGTCGGGAAGAACGCTTGTTCATTGCCACAGGAGGCGGCCCCGGCATCATGGAAGCGGCCAACCGTGGTGCGCATGAAATGGGTGTGCCCAGCGTGGGGCTCAACATCGCCCTGCCGCATGAGCAGCATCCCAACCCCTACATCACGCCCAACCTGAGTTTCAAATTTCACTACTTTGCGCTGCGCAAAATGCACTTCATGATGCGCGCCAAAGCGCTGGTGGCGTTTCCGGGGGGCTTTGGCACGCTGGACGAACTGTTTGAAGTGATCACCCTGGTGCAAACCGGCAAAGCCAAACCGGTGCCCATCGTGCTGTTTGGTAGCACCTACTGGAAGCGTTTATTCAACACCGACGTGCTGCTGGAGGAAGGCGTGATTTCGCCCCAAGACCTGAAACTGATCAGTTACGTGGACGACCCCCAGGTGGCCTGGGACCAAATTCGCGGCTTCTACGGTTTGTGAGCCAGCCCATGCTCCGGGGGCCGCAAGCGCCACGCACTCGGACTGCTGGCGCCCAGGGCTAAACCGGCGACCCAGAACACCACCGAGACGCCCACCACCGCGCCCACTGTGCCAAACATGACCGGCATGAGCACGCTGGAGCCATTGATGGCCATCAGCCGCAAACCCAGGGCCTCGCCATGCCGGTTCTCCGGCGTGATCTGGTGCAAAGTGCTCATGATCATGGGCTGCACCGAACCCAGCGCCAGCCCCAGCAGCATGGAACACACACCCATGCTCCAGGCACTGTGCATGAAGGGGTACACCGCAAACACCAGGGAGGTGACCAGCATGGCCACAGTCACCACTTCCCACTCCTTGGTGCGCGCCACAAACAAGGGCATGATGAGGCGAACCAACGTGGCGGCCAAGGCAAAGCCCCCCAAAATGGTGCCAATCACTGAAGCGCTGAAGCCGCGTTCATGCCCCAGCACTGGCACCACAAAGGTGTGCACATCCCAACACGAAGACAGCACCAAATTCACCAGCATCATCCGCTTGAACATGGGCTCGCGCAGCAAATCCCAGGCTTTGGGCGGCGTCTGGCCGGGCGGCGTGACCACCGTCGGCAGCTCCGGCGTGCGGCGTACCCAGGCCCATGAAATCAGCGGTAGCAGGGCCATGACAAAAAAGGCGGTGCGAAAACCGCTGTGGTCAATCAACAAGCCCGCTGCCACCGGGCCTATGAAGTTGGACACCGCCGGACCAATGGCCAACCAGCTGAAGACTTGCTTGAGCTCCGAGGCATCGCGCGCGGCGCGGCCCACATGGCGCTGCAAGGCCATAGAGGCCACCCCGGTAGCGCCGCCGGCCATCAACGCGCTCAGGCACAACACGCCAAACACCGGGAAAGCCACCGCCAACAGGGTGCCGAACAAAGCCACCAGCACACTCCAGCCAATGGGTCGCTTGAGCCCATGGCGGTCGACATAGCGGCCCGCCGGCAGCGCCAGAAACACCGGCGCCAAGGCAAACAAGGCGAGTAAAAAACCAACCGCCAGCGGGCTGTGCCCATCGCGCAAAGCCATGAGCGGCGCGGCCATGCGCATGCCGGCCATGCAGGCATGCAGAAAGATCTGACAGGCAATCAGCCGCGCCAGCGCTAGGCTCATGCCTTGTCCAACTCGGCTTCGCTGTCGAAGTCGCGGTCTAGCGGTATCAGGGCCTGTACCTCGGTGTCGGGCAAGGCCTCCACCTTTTTCAGCGCCCGGCCCATGGCGCGGCTGCGAACCTCGGCGTTGTCCAGGGTTTTGAGCACGGTCTCGGTTTGCGACTTGACCTTGGCCAAGACATCGCCAAATTTGCCAAACTCGGTCTTGACCGCCCCCAGCACCTGCCACACTTCGCTGGAGCGCTTCTCCAGCGCCAGCGTGCGAAAGCCCATTTGCAGCGAGCTCAGCATGGCCAGCAAGGTGGTGGGGCCGGCCAGCGTGATGCGGTGTTCGCGCTGCAGGCCTTCCATCAGACCAGGTCGGCGAAGCACCTCGGCGTAGAGGCCTTCGGTCGGCAAAAATAAAATGGCAAAGTCGGTGGTGTGGGGCGGCTCCACGTATTTCTCGGCAATCGATTTGGCTTCCAGCCGAATGCGTACCTCCAGTGCCTTGCCGGCCGCTTCAGCGCCCTGCACATCGGCGCGGCCCTGCGCGTCGAGCAGGCGCTCGTAGTCTTCGTTAGGAAACTTGGCGTCAATTGGCAGCCACAGCGGCTCGCCGTGGTCAGACTTGCCGGGCAGTTTGATGGCAAAGTCCACCACGTTTTTGCTGCCGGGACGTGTGGCCACCTGGGCGGCGTACTGGTCGGTAACAAACACCTGCTCAAGCAGGCTGGCGAGTTGCGCCTCGCCAAAAATGCCGCGCGTTTTGACGTTGGTAAGCAAGTGCTTCAGGTCGCCTACCCCTTGCGCCAGGGTCTGCATTTCGCCCAGGCCTTTGTGCACTTGTTCCAGCCGGTCGGCCACTTGTTTGAAGCTTTCCCCCAGGCGGGCTTGCAGGGTGGATTGCAACTTTTCATCGACCGTGGCACGCATCTCGTCGAGCTTGGCCGCGTTGGTGGTTTGCAGCTGGGCCAGTTGTTTTTCCAGCGTTTCACGCACTTCGTTCATGCGCCGGGCGTTTGATTCGCTCAAGCCCGAGAGTTGCGAGTTCAGCGTGTCTGACAGCGTTTTTTGCAGCAAGGCCAGTTGCTGTCCAAAGGCGTCAATCTGGGTGTTCTGGGTGCGCGTGGCCTCTGCCCCCTGCTGCACCAAAGACTGCTGGAAAGTGGCCAGGTTTTGCGTCAGTTCCTGGCGGCCACCCCGCGACGATTCACTGATTTCCCGGCGCAACTCACGCTCCAGCCGCTCCAGCCCTTGCGCGCTGGCCTGCACGGCTTGCAGCAGCGCGGCCTGTGCTTGCTCATGGGCGGGGTTTGCAGTGTCGCGTCTGGAGCGCCATACCAACCACAACAAGAGCAAACCGTTGACCATGCCCAAGGCCAGTACCCACCACAACGCCATATCGTTCACACCTGGTTTTCAAAAACCCTATTGTTGTGCAAAAAAGGCTGTCTTTACCCTCGAAGGATAAAAAGCCTGGCCTGGCCCGGTGCTGGGTCGGTTCGGGCCAAGTCAGTACGGGCTAAGCCAGGCCTCAAAAAGTGAGGGTGATTGTGAGACTGTCGGTATATGTGCCCGCGGGCACGTCCTGGCCAGCCGGTATGCGGCCGTACAAGGTGTGCGTGGGCCCGGTTCCCGAGCCGCCATTGGTGTTCACGATGGTGGCAGTGCCGCCACTGCCACTGCCCAAAATTTGGGTGTAGGCCGCATCTTTGTAAATGTTGTAGCCCAGCGTATTGACCCCGCTCCTGAGTGCGCGTGCTGCGAGGGTGCCATTGCCGGCGGAGAACGTGGCGGTGTAGGTCCGAGCACCGCTTTTGCAATTTCTGACGTTGAACGAGCCCGTGATGGTTTTCGCTGTAGGGCTCAAGACGTTGTAGCTGCCAAAGGCCAGGGCGCTGACGTTGCTCACCTGACACGCCGCGCGAACCGGGCTGGCGCTCATCGCCAGGCAGCTCAGACCCAGCCATAGCAATGCGCCGCAGTATTTCATGGCGTCACCCCGGTACACAGCACGCTGCCCAAATCGGGCAGTGCGTCTGCGCTGGCTGCAAAGGCTAATTCAAAGGTGCAGCTTTGCGTCTGCCAGCGCGCCTGCAAGGTGTTGTGGGCTGACAAGCCGGTGACATACACCACGCCGTCAAAGCCCACGGGGAACGGCTGCTTGGCGCCCATCAGCTGCACCGTGCTGCCTGCTGGCAAAGGCTCCCCACTCGCCAGCAGCACCTGAAACTGCGCGCCGTTGGCCAGGCGAACCGGAAAGTCGGCCAGCGCCGCACTGCGGTAAAACGGCACCACCTCCAGCATGAGCGTATCGACCTGGGCATTGAGCGGCAGGTCGCGTGGCTCAAGTCGCACCGGGTTGCGCTGGTAGGCGCGCAAGCGTGGCAGCAAGGCGTTGCCGTTGGCATCGGTGGTGCCTACCCATTGGTTGTCGGCATAGACCCGCACCCCGGGAAAGCCCGGAACGCGCGCCAGGCCAAAACTGTCACTGATCCAGCGGCTGGCATAGACCTGCTGGCCCGCATACGCCAAACCGCCGCGAACACTGGCGCGACCGGCTTGCTCGCCATTGGCATGGGCTGCTTCGAGCTGGTAGCTGCCGAAGCGGTTTTGGTAGCCCAAGGCGCCCCGGGCATCGCCCGAATCACGCGCCTCCAATTGGTAGCCATAGCCTTCGGCCACGGGCACATTTTTTTGGTAGGTGGCCACGCTCTGCGCGCTGTTCTCTTGCGCAGCATAGCGACTGCGGTTGTGCGACAGGCTGACACTTTGGCCAGGTCGCTCAGGCCCCAGGGGCAAAGTCCAAGTGAGAGCCATCTGGGTATTGGCCGAAGTGCCCTGGGTGCGCGCCAGCGAAAGCATGAGGTTGCCACGGTTACCAAGCGACATCGCATAGTTGGCGGCAGCAATCTCGATGCGGCTGTTGTCCTGAGCTGTTTGCTGCAGCCAGGACAAGCCCAGCGAGCCGGCTTGCTGGGTCGTGTAACCCAGGTTGGCTGACCACTGCTGGCGGGGCAGGCTGGAGCGGGTGTCGTCGCCGGTCAGGCGAAAGCCCTGCTGGGTCCATTGCGACCGAACACCCACATTGAACGGTGCAGCCAAGCGCTCCACACCCAGCGCCAGCAAGCTGCCTTTGGCGTCCCGGCTTTGACTGCCAGCCAGTGCGGCGTTGAACACACCCACAGCCGGCACCAGGTACAAAGCGCTGAGGCCTGCGGCCTTGAGATCGGGCTGCAGTTCGGCGTGCAGCTCCCCGGTGAAATGCTCGGTCAGGCCACGGCGGTGGGTCAGCACCGCCAGCCAGTGGCCATAGTCATTGCTCTGCACGCCAAAGTTTTGGCGCACAAAACCCAGCTCATAAGAAAAGTCTTGCAAGCCCGGCGCCAACAAGCCCGCGCTGGCGTAGAAGGGGTGGGTCAGCACCTGCTCGCGTCCCAGCAGGTCTCGCACCACCAGACGCACTTCGCCGCTACCGGTGACAGCCGGCAGGTTGTTGACCGAGAACGGTCCAGCCGGTACCTCGCGCCGCGTGGTGAGGGCGTTGTTCACGTACACATCTACCGTGGAAGGCAAAGCCGCCACACCTGCCGCCTGCTGCAGCGGGTTGCTGATAAACCCGGGCTGCACCCCAAAGTTAGTGGCCCACTGCACACCACCCAAGCGTACCGAGCGACCCCAACTGCCTGCGCGGTTGATGACATCGCCCAGGCGCCAGGACTGGCGTTCACCGGGTTGGTCTGCGCTCCAGGTGGCATCTAGGCGCACCAGCTGCGTGTGTTGTGAAGCCTCCGGCGCCACCACGCCCAGCGTGCCCACCCCCCAGGCATTGAACCAGCCAAACTCAAACTGCCCGGCGCGCTGGAATCCGTCAGCACCATGCGCACCCAGCAGCTCGTAGTTAAAAAACCCACCGGGCTGAGGCGTGCTGGGGGGCGCCGTGGGCAAAGCCCGCAGCTCAAAGGCGCTGGCTTGCAAGATACGGGGATTGGCCATCAGTTGCACCGCCTGTTGGCGAGGGTTGAAGGTGTAGTTCAGATCTTGCTGCCCGTCCAGACTCATGTACTCGTCGTCACCATGGCGGTACAGCGCTTGCGTGGGCAGGGGTAAAGGCAAGCGCAGGCGCCAGCGCTTGAGGTCTTCCGTAGAAAACAACAGCTGACCGGCCTGGTGCTGTAGTACCAAAGCGGGCTCGCTGATGGCCTCGCCGTT
>JBIKZP010000511.1:0-7355 GCA_044354655.1 Rhodoferax sp.
CAACTTCCTCCCGGATGCCGCTTCAACAGCCGATGCGAACACGCTCAACAGCGCTGCTTTGAAGAGGAGCCGCTACTGGACGACCTGGGCGATGGGCACCAAGTGGCCTGCCATAGACATCTGTTCCTCAGGCAGGCCTGACACATGGGCTCGCAAATGCGTGTGTTCGCCGATCGGGTGGCTATCGTCACCGGAGGTGCGAGCGGGTTGGGTCGCGCCATCGTGCGGGATCTGTCCAGCAAAGGCGCGTCTGTGGTCATCGCAGACCTGGACCTGGTGCAAGCAGTCCGCTTGCAGCGCGAGCTCGAGGCCACCGGTGGCATGGCCCTGGCGGTGGCTGTAGACGTGTGCAGTGCGCCTGCTGTGGCCGCGATGGTTGAAGCCTGCGTCGACACATTTGGCAAGGTTGATTTCCTGGTCAACAACGCCGGGCTGATCGGGCCCATGAAACCGGTGTGGGAGATTGCTGACGAGGAGATCGAACGCGTTTTCGCAGTCAACGTCCACGGGGTTTTTTCCTGTATGCGCAGTGTGGCACCACGCATGATGGCCCGCAGCAGCGGCGCAATTGTCACGATTGCCTCCGTCGCGGGCAAGGAAGGACCCAAGAACCTGTCCGCTTACGCAGCATCCAAAGCGGCCGTGATTGGCGCCACAAAATCCTGGGCCAAGGAGCTCGCTGCTTCCGGCGTACGTGTGAATTGCGTGACACCGACCCTGGTCGAGGCGACCGGCATGCATGCACAACTGCAGGACTATGTCGGCTCCAATGCAGTCGGTCAGATTCCCTTGGGCCGTCTGGTGCGCCCAGATGAAGTGGCACGGCTCGTGGCGTTCCTGCTGTCTGATGAAGCGAGCTTCATCACCGGTGCATGCTATGACATCAGTGGAGGCCGTTCGAGCTACTGAAACCGGAAGCGGTCTTCAGGGCGGATCGGTAGATGGGTCGATAGACCGCCTAGGCGACACGCGTTCGAGACAAATATTCGCCGCGCCTCGCGCAATAGCCAGTTGACACAAGACCCTTCACAACGACGTCCCTAGAATAAAAATTGAACGTGCAAGGGACCTGCTTCAGACAGCGTTGCGCAGTTCGCACCAACCACTATATTTAGGAGCGCTCCATGAGAAGAACCGTACTATCCACCTTGGTGATTGCTGCAATTCTCGGCGTTCCGGGAATTGTCAGCGCGCAGGGCAAGAAGCCATATGAAGAGATAAGAATTGGCGTCTCCCAGTCCTTAACCGGCGTGTTGTCGCCTTACGGCGTATCAGCCGTAGACGGCATCAAGCTGGGCGCTGAGCTCATCAATGCGAAGGGTGGAATTGACGGCATGATGATCAAGCTGATCATCGATGAGGAGGCATCTGACAAAAACAAGGCGCTGGCGAACGTGCAGAAGCATATCGACCGGGACGAGACCTTGGCCGAGTTGTCACCCACCGGAACTGGTCTGGCCGCGGCTACCGGACCGCTCGCCAACCGCTCCAAGATAGTGATCATCGGAACAGCTGCCGGCGGCGCTGCCTCTATGGCGACAGGATCCGGGCCCTATTCTTTCAGGGTCTCCTTGCCCGATACGGAAATCTATCCCGTCGAGGTCAAAATGATTGCCAAGGACATCGGCGCAAAAACTGCTGCCTTGCTGTACATCAATGACGATGGCTGGGGAGTCACGGTCGCGCCGGTCATGAAAAAGGCAATCGAGGATGCGGGTCTGCAACTGGTCGCCACCGAGAACTACAGCAAAACCACACTTGACTTCTCCGCCATCATTACCAAGCTGCAGGAGAAGAAGCCCGACATCATTGGTTTCCTGGGTGGCGCCGAAGATGGCCCGCAATTCCTGATCCAGGCCAAGCAGCGTGGCTTCAAGTCGGTCTATATCGGTGGCAACCCGTTCAACGACCCCGCGGTTGTGAAACGCGCTGGTGACGCTGCAGAAGGGCTCATCGTTGGCACATCCTGGTTCCTGGGCAACGATTCCGCTAACAATAAACAGTTTGTCGCCGACTTCCGCAAGAAGTACTCGAAGGACCCTAACCAGTTCAGCGCGCAAGGCTTTTCCGGCATGATGGTGCTGGCCGATGCGATCAAGCGCGCTGGCATGACCGGCAAGCTGAAGGCAGACCGCGAGGCGATCAAAGATGCGATGACCGCCACGCAGAACTTTCCTACACCCGTGGGAGCGATCACGTTCGACGAGACCCGGACACCCAAGGCCAGTGCAGACTCCATCGTCGTAACGCAGGTCAAGAACGGCGCGTTCGTCAAGTACACAAAATAACATGCCCATGCCCTTGTTTCTAGGCCTCGCCGGAGCGCAACAGCGTTCCGGCTTGTCATCACAGATCGGATAAGTCAATGTTCTGGCAACAAGCGGTTAACGCTATCGCGTTGGGTGCCGTGTACGCAGTTTTTGCTGTCGGCTACACGCTCATTTTTGGTGTTCTGAAGGTCCTGAACCTGGCGCATGCAGCCATCTACATGGTGGGTGCGTTCCTGACGCTGTATTTCCTCAACGCCGGATTGCATCTGTCCATCGCCCTCTTAGTGGCGATGGCGCTGTCCGGCGGGCTCGGCGCCCTACTTTATTTACTGGTTTTCAAGCCGATCGGCAAGCGCAAGGCCAGCTTGCAGGACAAGGAATTGCTGATGCTGATTGTCAGTCTGGCGGCATCGAGCATCATCATCAGCATTGTGCAGATGATCGTGGGCGTCGACGTGATGCGTTTTCCGCCCGATACCTTTGTCGAGCGGATGATTCAGGTCGGCTCGCTGAGCATCAGCGTGCTGCAAATGACGATCCTGGCGGTCAGTATTGTGCTGATGCTGCTGCTGCGATTTTTCACCCTCTTCACCCAGACCGGACGCGCCATGCGGGCTGTCGCCGAGAGTGATCGAACGGCAGGCCTGCTTGGCATCAACGTGGAGCGGATCGTGATGCTGACCTTCTTTGTGTCGTCGGCGCTAGGCGCGGCGTCGGGCGTGCTGATCTCGTTGCAGACCAACAGTCTGTGGGTTCACATGGGTAGCATTGTCGAACTCAAGGCGCTGTCCATCATCATCCTGGGAGGACTCGGCAGCATTTCCGGCGCGTTCCTTGCCGCGATTCTGATCGGTTTCATCGACGTATTCAGCACGGCCTACATCAGTTCGCTCTGGAAGGACGCCATCATTTTTGGATTGCTGTTCGCTACCCTGATCGTGCGGCCAACCGGACTCCTAGGAACCACACTGAACAGGAGGGTTTGACATGGGCGCGATCGTCGACTTCCTCTCTTCTTACAGCCTGCTGCAATACGCCATCGGTGTGTCGATCATCATGGCCATGTCCATGTATGTCACCATGCGTGCCGGCGTTTTCTCGTTCGGGGGCAATGGATTCATGGCACTCGGCGCCTATGCTTCCGCGCTGCTGACCATTCATTACGATGCGCCCTTCATCCCCTCGCTTCTCGCAGGTGGAATTTTCGCAGCCCTGATTGCCGTCGTGGTTGGCTTCCCACTGCTGCGCCTGCGCGGCATCTTCTTTGGCATTGCCACGGTAGCTTTTGGCGAAGTCGTACGCACGTTCTTGTCGAACTTCGAACTCACAGGCGGCGCGCTGGGCCTGTCCGGGATCGAGACCCACACCACGCTGGGCCATGTGGTGGGCTTCATCGCCTTATTCATTCTTCTCATCAAGGCACTGGAACGATCCAAGTACGGATCAGCACTGTTCTCGATGCAGCAAGACGAGTTGGTGGCCGCATCGTGCGGCGTGAACATTGCACTCCTGCGCACGCTGATATTCGTCTTCAGCGCATTCATCGCTGGTGTCGGCGGCGGCCTGATGGCGCATTACAGCAACGCGATCAGTCCGGGCGATTTTGGCTTCGGTGTGTTGGTGCAGATCACGACGAACTCGGTTGTCGGTGGTTTTGGTGCTCTGCTCGGGCCCATCCTGGGCGCCGTCGTCATGGGGCTTCTCGGGCAGTCGCTCACCTTCACGCAAAGCGCCCAGCCACTGATCATCGGCGTTATCGTGCTGGTGATCATCCTGCTGCTACCCAAAGGGCTCATCGGGCTGCCAGGCCTGCGCAGGCTAGTCAAAACGGCGCTGCCTCGCCGCTCATCGGCGCAGCCAGAAGCGGGAACACTGCTAAACAACGTCGATATCGCCAGCCTGCGCCGCGATGACGACTTCACGCTCAATGTGAACAGCCTCGGCAAGCGTTACGGCGGATTGCAAGCTGTCCAAGATGTATCCTTTTCCTGCAGTGGGGGCGAGATACTCGGCGTCATCGGCCCCAATGGCGCGGGCAAAACGACGCTTTTGAACATGTTGACTGCGCTCGATCAACCCACGAGCGGCAGCATCATTTGCGGTGGTGTGGACTTCGCCAAAGTTCCGCAGCATGAGGTGGCCAGCGTGGGCTTGGCGCGCACCTTCCAAAACATTCGTCTGTTTACGACCTTCACCGTCGCCCAGAACGTGATGATGGGCCAATATTGGAACGAACCCGGCGACCTGGGACGGGCCGTATTGTGGCGCGACCACTGGGAAACGCGCGAGCAAGAAAATATTCATCAGCTCCTTCGCATAGTCGGGCTCGAAGACAAGGCGGACCTGCTCGCTTCGCAGTTGTCCTACGGTGAGCAAAGAAGGGTCGAAATTGCCCGGGCGCTGGCCGCTCGGCCGCGCATCCTGCTCGTGGATGAACCGACAGCGGGCATGAACGCCCTCGAAACTTCGGACATCGCCGAGCTCCTCAAGCAGATCCGGTCGCAGGGCATTGGCGTGATCCTGGTGGCGCATGACCTCGACCTGATCGCAGAGGTATGCGATCGTGTCGTCGTGATGAATTTCGGCACCGTCATTGCCGAAGGAACGCCACACGAGGTACGCAAGAGCCAACTGGTCATCGACGCCTATATTGGTGCGGATATTGAAGAGGAGCCTGCCCTTGCTGCAACTTAAAGATGTGACCGTCCGCTACGGCGAGATCTGCGCGGTAGACCGCGTATCGCTGCAGGTCAGCCGCGGGGAAACGGTCGCTTTGATCGGTGCCAATGGCGCCGGAAAAACCTCGATCCTCAATGCGATTAGCGGCCTGCACCGGCCGGCATCCGGCGAGATCCTGCTCAATGACGTTGATATCAGCCGCCTCCCCTCCCACAAGATCGTCGGCAGCGGCTTGGTGCTGGTTCCCGAAGGGCGCGCGATATTGGGCACGCTCACCGTACTGGAGAACCTGCAACTGGGGGCCTACCGGCGCCGGCCCGGCAAGGAAGTCGAAGATGACCTGGCAAACTGTTTTTCCTTGTTTCCGCGGCTGCACGAGCGGCAAAAGCAAATGGCCGACAGCCTGAGCGGCGGCGAGCAGCAAATGCTCGCGATCGGGCGCGCACTGATGGCGCGGCCTGCGATCATGCTGCTCGACGAGCCCTCGATGGGACTCGCGCCAATCATGGTCAAGGAAGTATTCCAGACGCTCAAGAGGATCAGCGCAATGGGCACCACGATCCTGCTAGTGGAGCAGAACGCACGCATGGCGCTGACCGTAGCGTCCAGGGCCTACGTGCTCGAGCGGGGCCGCATCACGTTGGAACAGGACAGCGCGGCGCTGTCACGCAACGAAATAGTAGCCAAGGCCTATCTGGGTGCGCTGCAATAGCTGCCGGCCTATCCCCACACTTCGAACATCAACCCAGCGCATCGGGAGTCCATCATGTCAGACCTCATCACCCTTCAGTATCCGACCGACGGCGTTGCCCTCGTGACGATGACGAATCCGCGGATCAACAACAACGGTTCCTGGAAAGGCATCGGCGCGCTCGCCGACGCCATGATCGAAGCGCGCGAGCAAGGGAAGGTTCGCGTCACGGTGCTGGCGTCGGGCGTACCCGGTCATTGGTTCGAACATGCATGGCTGCAGGACCTTGCCGACAGCATGGAGGGCCAACCGACCTCCGCGCCTGGCGGAGCCTTTGCACGCGTATTCGATGAAATACGCCGGCCCGAGGTCGTGGTGATCGCCGCGATTTCTGGGGATTGTTCCGGCGGCGGAGCCGAGCTCGGGTGGGCTTGCGACTTCCGGATTGCCGAGGAGCAGGCCGCATTCGGACAGCCCGAAATCCATATGGGCCTGACCACGGGCCGTGGCGGTACGAGCCGCCTGGCGCGCTTGATCGGGCGCGCCGCCGCCACCGAGATGGTCATGCTGGGACTGCCGCTGAATGCCCGGCGCATTCACGCCCTGGGTGGGGTGAATGCCGTGGTACCCAGCGGCAAGGCGATCGAAGTTGCGCTGCAGTGGGCTGAAAGACTCGCCGCAAAGTCACCACAGGCGATGCGAACCCTCAAGCAGGTACTGCTCGACAGCGACGACCTGTCCCTTAACGCCGCGCTCGAGAACGAGCAAAAGCAGTTTCTGGACGTTGCGCGCACGCCGCAGGCGATCGCACAGATGCGGGTGATCCAGGCCCGCCTGGACGCAGGAGAAAGCTTCCGAACCGTCTATGGTGAACCCCGGGATGGGACGTGAACGGTACCGAAACACGGTGTTGAACGCCAATATTTGTGTGCGCGAGCGATCTGGCTTTTGTCAGAGCCGGGCACATTCCAATCATCGTTAACAGAGGATTTTTAACATGGCCATACTGATTACCGGCGGATCCAAGGGAATTGGGCGAAGCATCGCCGAACGCTTCGCTGCCCCTGGAGTCAAGGTGTTCATCAATTACTCCAGCGATGACGCAGCGGCGCAAGCCACAGCGCAAGCGGTGCGCGACCGCAAGGGTGAGCCAATCCTGCTCAAGCGCGATGTGGGCAACAGCGAGGG
This sequence comes from Rhodoferax sp., assembly GCA_044354655.1. Lineage (GTDB taxonomy): Bacteria > Pseudomonadota > Gammaproteobacteria > Burkholderiales > Burkholderiaceae_C > Rhodoferax. The sequence continues at coordinate 6,829 of JBIKZP010000511.1, forward strand.
TGCGGCCGCGCTGCTCGCCGACGTGGCGCGCCACACCGACCGACTCGATCAGCTGGTGCATGGCGCGGTCTACGCCTATTCCACTTCCTTGCTCGACGCCGATCCGGTCAAGTTCGAGCGTGCGGTCACACTTAACGGTACGGCGCTCCTGTATCTGGTCCAGTCCGCCCTCCCCTTGCTGCGCGAGGGGAGCACGGTGTTTTTTCTCTCCAGCCGCGGCTCGAAGATGGCGATTCCCAATTACTCACCCATCGGCGCGCCCAAGGCCATGGCCGAGGCCCTGGTCCGGTACCTGGCGGTCGAACTGGCGCCACGCGGGGTGCGTGCGCATGTGGTGTCGCCCAGCCTGGTGCTGACCGATGCACTGCGCAAGGTATTCAGCAATGCCGAAGAACGCGCCGCAGCAGCAGCGGCTGCCAATCCGATGGGACGCAACGCCACCGGCGAAGACGTGGCCGAAGCGATTTATTTCCTGGCCTCCCCCGCGGCAGCCATGATCAGCGGTCGCGAACTCGTGATCGACGGCG
>JBIKZP010000096.1:0-7323 GCA_044354655.1 Rhodoferax sp.
TTGATACGACCTGGCGTCATGGCGCCATATTGCGCAACAGGTTGGCCAGTTCCACGGCAGACTTAACCTCCATCTTTTCAAACACACGCGACCGGTGCACCTCTACCGTGCGCACGCTGATGTCCAAGCGGTCGGCAATCAGCTTGTTGGGCAAGCCTTCCACCACCAGGCGCATCACGTCGCACTCGCGCTCAGTCAACTCGCTATGGCGGACTCGCAGCAACTGGCTGTGCCGACGCGCAGCCATCACGCCATGCGACTGCGCAAGCGCTTGTTCCACGCGGTCCACCAGGGCGTTGTCGGAAAAGGGTTTTTCGCAAAAATCAAAAGCCCCGCGCTTCACGGCGTCCACCGCCGTAGGCACATCGGCATGGCCCGTGAGAAAAATCACCGGCATGGCCTGGTGCAGCTCACGCTCCACCAGCCAGTCAAACAAAGCCAGGCCGTTCAAGCCCGGCATACGCACATCGAGCAGCAGGCAGCTGGGTTGCAACTGGGGCGCTTGCATCTGTGTCTGGTGCGCCATCCGCTGCTGAAAGGCTTCGGCGCTGTCAAACGTGTCACTGGTGAGGCGACGCGTGCGCAACAGCCAGGCCAACGCGTCACGCACGCCAGCGTCGTCGTCCACCACATACACCAGCGCATCAATAACAGGTTGCATAGGATGAGGATATCAGGCGGGCATCAAGCACATACCAGGCGCACTTCAAGCGCTGGTGTCCATCACGCCGCTGGGCAGCGTGAAAATGAAGACCGTGCCCTGCGGCACATTCGGCTCAAACACCAGGGCGCCGCCATGCTGCTCCACCACGGTGCGACACAGGCTCAGGCCCAGGCCCATGCCTTCGGCCTTGGTGGTAAAAAAGGGGTTGAAGAGTTGCTGCTGCACGTCAGGCGCAATGCCAACGCCGAGATCGGCCACCGAAAACTCCAGCCACTTCATACGCCCCGCGCTGCGGACCAAACGCACGCGCAAGCGCAGCACGCGTTCTTTGACATGGGCTTGGTCCATGGCCTGCATGGCGTTGCGCGCCAGGTTGAGCAGCACCTGTTCCACCATGGTGCGGTCGCACACCACGGGGGGCGTATCGGGCGCCACATCCACCTGCACGCGCACCGACAGCTTGCGTGCCTGCAGGTTCACCAACGGCAAAATGGCGTCCACCAATTGCTGCGGGCTGACCGCCTCGCGCACCTGCTCACGCCGGCGTACAAAGTCATGCACGCTCTTGATGATTTTGCCGGCGCGCTCGGCCTGCTCCGCCATGCGGTGCAGGGCGCCCAGCAGGTCGGCGTTGAGCTCAGTACGCACATGCTGCGGGTCGTGCAGCAGGTTGATGGAGCCTGCGGCGTAGCCGGAGATCGCCGCCAGCGGCTGGTTCAGCTCGTGGCTCAGCAAGGAGGCCATCTCGCCCACCGTGGCCAGCCGGGCTGTTGCTTGCAGACGCTCCTGGCTGGTGCGCGACAACTCTTCCACACGCCGTTGCTCACTGATGTCCAAAAACGCACTCATCCAACCGGTCTGAACGCCCTGTGCATCAATCAGCGGGGCTTCCATGATGAGCACTGGAAAGCGCGATCCGTCCTTGCGCATGAACACCGATTCAAAGCCCTCACGCGGCGGTGAATTGCCGGCCAACCGAATCGCCTGGCGCTGCTGGTACTCGCTGACAAATTCAGGCGGCCAGTACGAGGCCTCCATGCCCTGCCCCAGCAGCTCGCCATAAGAAAACCCCACCATCTGGCAAAACGCCGGGTTGACATAGGTAATGCGCCCCTGCAGATCGCGCGCACGCAGACCGGTAATCAGGGAGTCTTCCATCGCCTTGCGAAAGGCCAGCGCCTCGGCCAACTCGCGCTCGGCCTTCAAGCGTCGGCGCATGTCCTTTCCCAGCAAGGCCAATACCGACACCAGCGCAATGGCCAGTGCGGTGACCAGCGCGGTCAGCACGTTGGGAAACAGATCGGGCGCGGCACGCCAGCTGTCCACGCGCAAAATCAAATTGGTGCCGGGCAGGTCCATCAACTGCTGCGAGGTGAAGACCCGGCTGCCACGGCGTGGGGTGCCATGAATGGCCAGGCGCGTGCCGTCGGCTTCGGTGAACGAGACCTCGTGGTTGAGCATCAACTGGCGCGCCAGCAGACTGGTCAGCATTTCTGGCAAGGCATAAGTAGCCACTAGAAAACCCGCCGACATGCCGCTACTGGCCAAGGGCAGGCACATCTCCATGACCTCCATGCCCAAGCCGTCGGTCATGGGCACGAAGTAGCTGCCCGAGTAGGCCGAACCGCTCAAGCGGCGTGCCGTGGTGCAGGCCTGACCGACCTCGGGGAGCGCGATGTCACGCCCCATACGCTCGAACACAGGCGGGCGAAACGGCGTGTCGGTGTGCGCCAGCAGCCGCTGTGCATCGTCTCGCCACTCCAGCCGAATCAACTCGCGGTGCTCACGCAACAAGGCGGCAGCCTCGGCACTCCAGAGGTTGGTTGTGGGTTCATTGAAGTGCAAGGCCTGCAGGCTTTGCACGTTGCGCACCAGGCCGTTGTGCAGGTCACTGACGGCTTCGTTCACGTCACGCTCCAGCCGGCTTTGCACCTGGCTGGCTTCATACAAGCCGGCCAACCAGACCAGCATGGCCAACAAGGCCACCACCAGCATCACCAAAACGCTCCACAGCGAACCCCGGCGCCACGCCGGCGATCTCCAGGACCGCCAGGATCTTCCGGCTTGCCAGGACCACCAGCGCTGGCTCAATTCTGGCCCTCGACCCTGGTGCCCGTCTTTTCTTTGGCGGCTGGCGCTTTTCGCTCGACCTTGGTAATTTTTGGATCCACCCAACTGCCGTCGATATGAAACTCTTGCGTGGCCGCCTCCATCAAGGGTTTGCGCAAGAACAGCTGCGCCAAAAATGTGCCCAGCCCCACCGCCGGGTTGATGACCGAGGCAATCAGCGACGCCGTACCGGCATTGAGCTCAGGCACCACCACCACCTTGATGTCCTGGGTTTCCCGGGCGATGTCGGCGCGCCCATCCATCAGCACGGCGGCATTCACCCCTTTCATCTGCAGGTTGTTGGTGCTGGCAATGCCCTGGTCAATCGTGATGTCGCCACGCAGGTAGTCAAACACAAAGCCTTCGCTGAACACGTCCTTGAAGTCCAGCGTCAAGCGCCGCGGCAAAGACTGCAGGCTCAGCACACCCAGCAGTTTGGCAATGCCGGGGTCGGCCTTGAGGAACTGCCCGGTCTCGATGTTGACGACAAAGGCGCCGCCCAGGCTGGGGTAATCCAGGTTGAAGGGTGAGCCCATCCAGGCCATCTGGCCTTCCATCTTGCCGCGCCCACGACGCACCACGCCCTTCATACCAAAGCGGCCCAGCAACTCCCCGCTGTCCTTGATGTCGAGCTTGAAATTCAGCGCAGTGCGGCGCGGCACCGCCACGTTGCGGCCCTGCGCCGGGGCATTCACATTGGCCCAGTTGCCGCTGGCCGAAAGCACCGCCTCGGGCATGATGAGGTTGAGTTTGTTCAAGCGCCACTCGCGCGCCGCCCCGGCGCCACCGCGGTTGACGGCATCCACTTCAAGGCGCCCAAAATCTTTGCCGCGCCACTCAAAATCGTCCACCACCACATCCAACGCCGGCAGACTGGCGGGTTGTTCACTGAGCAAGGCCTCCACGTCACTGGCCACGGCGGGCTCTATCGTCAGGCGCGCCAACCGGGCATACAAGCGACCCGCACCGCTGTTTGAAGGCTGACGGTATTCCAGGTAGCCGCTGAGCTCCCGGGCGTCCAGATTGGCACGCCACAACTGGCCGTCACGCGAGCCGCCAGCCACCACGTTGTTGATCTTTCGTCCACCCAGGGTAATTTCCTGCGCCCGCACCGCCAAGCGCGTGGGCAGGTAACTGGAGGCTATGCTGCTGGCAGCCCCGCCGGCAGCGGGGGCGCTGGCCACTGCTTTAGGGGACACGCCGGCCGCCTCCTCAAAGACCTCGTTCCAGGCGTCAAGATCGGCCACTTTCAGGTTGATGTTGGCCTGCACACCTTCATCGGGCATAGGGGCCACCTCCTGGCCCAGCAAGCCCACCGCCACGCTGCCACGCAGCACACGGGGCTCGGGGCCCGACACATCCCGCACATAACTGACAGCGGCCACACGCCCCAGGTCGACCGTGATCTGGTCACGCAGGCGCTGAGGCGCACCCGTCACCAACGGCACGGCATCGCGCAACAGGGCGTTCTCCACGCGCAAGGGCAGCACCGCTTCGGCGCTCTTGTTGAAAGGGGCTGGCAAGTTCAACGCCAGGCCCTGCAAATTGCTGTTGACGCTGATCTCCGGCGCGCCGCCGCGCCAACCCAACACGGCGGTGTAGCTGGTGCTGCCACTGGCAAACTGTGCCAACCGGGCGACCAACCCGAGTTCACGCGCCTGGCGCAACCCCTCGGCACTCAAGGCGCCGCTGATGCGCAACTGGGCCGGCGCCCCCGTGCGGCTGGCGGCATTGGCGTCCCAGGCACCGTCCATCCTGACATCGCCCCCCAGCATGCGAGCCTGCAACCCCGGTACCGCAGGCACGGTGACGCTGCTTTCCGTGAAATTAACCAGGCCGCGTGCACGGATTAATTTGGGCGTATCGGGGCTGAACTGGATGTCATTGCCCGTCAGGGTGACGCTGCCCTGCACGGTGGACTTGTCCAGGTTGTCCAGCGGCAACTGCAGCTTGAGTTTGTAATCGGCCAGCGCATTGGCGCTGACCTTGGCCAACACCGGCGCCGTGATGCTGCCCACGGGCGAGCCGTTCACCAGCCCCAGCATCTCGGCCAGTGGCCCGCGCGCATCGGCCGTGACGTTCACCACGCTGGCACGGCCCAGGTCGGTGATCAGGGCCTCGGCCTTGCTGATTTGCACGGAGGAGTTGCCCAGCCGGGCGCGCACGCCCTTGAGCTGGAGCTGGGTGCGGTCAATCACCAACTCGCCATTGAACTGGCTCAAGGCTGGCCACGGGGCTTCACCGGGGGCTTGAGAGGCGCGCGGCACATAGTTGTAGCTGGCGTTCTGCACGTCAGCACTGATACGGAACTCGCCCTGCCTGGCATCTTGAAACGGCAACTTGCTGAGGTCACCCTTGACCTTGAATTTCACATCGCTGGCCGTACCGGCCACCACCGCCTCCCGGACGTAGTCGCGCGTTTGACGGCCCAGGCTCAGGGGCAAATAGCGGTACACCCGTGCGCCGTTGGCGCGGCTCAGGCTACCTTGAAGATCCAGCACACCGGGAAAGCGTGCACCGCGCCGGGCTTTGTCTGGCGCAGCGGTTTCCCAATTCATCTGGGCTTCGCCCTGGGCATCCGGATTGCTGAACTTCAGGTTGGGCACTTGCACCGCCAGTCGCGTGTCACTGATTTGCCAGCGCACATCGGTAGACAACTGGTTCAGCGCCAGCACCGGCTCCTCAAAAACGCCGGGCAGGTCCAGGCTGCCCATGGCCATTTTCAGGCTGGCCTTGCCGGCGGACTGGTTGAAGTCAAAGTCCATGTCCGCGCCACGCAGACCCGGCGAGAGCAGTTGTACAGGCTTGGTGGCGCTCACCTGCGCCGCCAGCGCCAACTGCTGCACCGAGCCTTTGACCTGGTAGCTGCTCAAAGCCTGCCAGGGGCCTTGCCAGCTGGCCTGCATTTGTTGCACCTGGCCGGTGGGCGCGTAGGCCAGCAACCGGGCGCGCACAGTCTCGTCAAGCGGCAAGCGGTTGACGATTTGCGCCACGGCAGCCAGGTCGAGTTTGTCGGCCTGGGCCTCGCCGCGCGCCGGGGTCTGCCCCCGCGCCGCCAGGTAACTCACACGCACATTGCCGCCCGGCCAGCGCAGGCCGTCCCGGGTATCAAATTGCAGGTTTTCGGCGAAGAAATCAAAGCCGTCCTCCAGCTGGCTGCCGCCCAGACGACCCGTGATGGCCTTCAACTCCAGCGGTTTGAGGCTGGCTTCAAGCCCAACGCTGACCTCGGCCAGCGCCACATCAGCCACGACGCCACGAATCTCGCCCCGGTTCACATCGGCCCAGGCATTGAGTGCGCCATTGCCCTGCGTGAGGTCAACACCCAAATCAACATAGCGGCGCAAGGCCGACAGGTCCACCCGGGGAAAGGAGGCGTAAATCTGGCCTTTCCATTGCTGCCACTGGTTGCTGCGCAGCGACAACAGCGGCTGTTGAAACTTGCCCAGCAAGCTAAAGCGCTCGCCCCAGGCCGCAGGCGGGGTGGCGTCAAAGCGCACCTCGTGCGTCAGCACGCCGTTGCGTAACACCAGGTCGACTTGCTGCAAAGCCAGCGGTGGCACGCCACGCTGCTCATCGGTCCACACCAGGGTGCCGTCGTGAATGGAGAACTCGGCCTGGGAAAACAACCAGTCCGCCACCGCGCTGTCCGGACCGCTGGACAGGGACACGTCAAAGCCGGCGACATAAATTTTGCCGTCGGGCGCGCGGCGGATATTGAGCTGCGGACGCTCCACGTACAGCATCTCGAATTCAAGCTGCGACAGCGATTGCGGCGACACCGCCAGCAACACGCGCGGCAGCAACAGGGCATCATGCCCCTCAGGGTCGAGCAGACGCACATCGGTCAGCTCCACCGAGGGAATCAGGCCATTGGAGTACGCCACCAGGGTACCAATGCGCACCGGTATCCCGAGTAGCTTGGAGGCTTGCGCCTCCAGCAGTGGGCGAAACTCGCCAATTCGCGGCACAATGACCCAGTGCAGCGCCCCCCAGGCCAGTCCAAACAGCAACCAGGCAGCCACCAGCAGGCCCAGCACCCAGCGGGTCAGTCGGGCCCAGCTTTTCAGCAGCTTGGACGGAGCAGGTGGCAAGTCGATCATTGTGTATTTGTAGCTATGTCAGGAATTATGACCCGCCCCACCTTGTCTTCTCACAGTCGCTTCGCACAGCGGGTGCGCCGACGCTATGAGAAGCAACTCAACCTGCTGCCACCGGGCCTGCCTGACCGCGCCGCGCTGGCACAGACCTTTGAGGCTTTGCGTGCCGAGGGGTTTGACCTCGGCAGTGCCTTGCGCTGTACCCGCCAACTGGTGCTGGAGCGCCTGCTCTGCCTGGACTGCGACGAACAAGCGCCACTGGAAAACATCACCCAGTGCATGACCCTGCTGGCCGAATTCAGCCTGGGCCAGGCCTGCAGCGATGCCCAACTCAGCCTGGACGCGACCTATGGCGCCCCCATGACGCCCCAAGGCCAGCGCGCCCAACTCTGGGTTGTGGGCATGGGCAAGCTCGGCGCGCGCGAGCTCAATGTTTCCAGCGACATTGAC
>JBIKZP010000519.1:0-7322 GCA_044354655.1 Rhodoferax sp.
CGCTTGACGAATCGACTGACCGTCATCAGTCGCTCTGAATTCAATGTGACGCCCGTACACAACTGAGTTCGAGAAAATTAAAAGAGCATCAAGACTCACCATGTCCCAGAAGATGCTCACTAGGCAACACAAAGGGTTCTCACCTTGCTGTGAACCATGACTCAGACAAAGGCCACTTCACTGCCGGCACTGGCTATCTAACTTGGCATCGCAGCGCGAACGGCACGCCTAGCTTCCGATTCGACCGAGGACAATTTGGAATGCAGGATTTTGAGCACTGAAGGAGCTTGCTCTGCCCCCAACCAAGCCAAGCCAAGGCACGAATGACCATGCCCGCTGGACGTTTGCCCATAAGCAACTGCCATGGCCTGCCCTGCTTGAACGCCACCTCCTGAAGGCGCAGGCGCAGTTTGCGCGCAGGACCAGAGGTCAGGAAAAGTCTCCCGCACCGGCACCTGCGTCGCCAACCCCATTCTTGCTATTGCCGTGGCTTGTCTTGTTCAGGCTTGCGTTTGAGACTGACTACTCCTGCTTGTGCAGGCGTCACGGGGAGCTTAGGCTTGATTGCAGTTCTGTTCGGCTTTATTGTGCTGTCCCGAGCGCGGAACTGTTGCGTCTTGCGTACCGGTTCGTCGGTTGGTATGACTTATTTGCCGTTGATGCTGTGTTGGTCATCATGCGTTAAACGCGCGAAGAGACCCATTTAAAAAATACATACGTCTTTTAATTATCCAGTCGGGTGGAATTTTCTGATAATATGACGTGAAATTTTGAAGTCATTGAATGTTCAATGGTTGCTGCTCACCTTGCTCTGTTTCGGATATTCCGAGCAAACGGGATCGTCGATGTAGATCGCTTTCAAGTAGAGGGGATTTAAGTGTTTCAATACGATGGCACTGGCGGCAACTGCCTCGGACCTAAGCCGCCGACTTCGCCTTCTTTGCTGACTGTCCCGGCTGGATCATGGGAGACGCACTCTCACGTTATCGGGCTCCCTCCATCATTCCCTTTCGTGATGGATCGCCATTACACGCCACCTGCGGCCAGCGTCGATGACTTCATAAACATGATCGACTGTGCTGGGTTGGACTTCGGTCTGCTGGTTCAGGTTAGCGTCCACGGGACGGACAACAGCTTATTGGTGAACGCCCTGGAAAGTCATCCGACAAGGTTGCGCGGCATCGCTGTCATTGACACAAAGACGAGCGACGCTGAGCTAGAAGCTCTCAAAATCGCCGGCGTGGTGGGGGTGCGACTCCTTGACATCGTGGGTGGGGGCGTCGGCCTGACTAATTTGGAATCTACCGCCGCGCGATGCGCGGAGTTGGGGTGGCACATTCAGGTTGGGGTCAAGGGAGAGAGCTATCCCGCCCTGGTCGATCGACTTATGCGGTTGCAGGTTCCCTTTGTCATGGACCATATGGGTTGGTGCCCTGCTTCAGCCGGCGTGAAAAATCCGGATTTTCAGGCGGTGCTTCATCTCATGCGAAACGCTGATTGCATGATCAAACTGTCAGGCGGATTTCGACTTTCAAATTCAGTGCCTGATTGGTCCGACACCATCGCTTTTGCTCAAGCTTTAGTCGAGGCTGCACCGGATCGTGTTTTATGGGGCAGCGACTGGCCTCATGTCGGTTTGTACGATGACAACGCAGTCCCAACCGTGGGCGCGCTGCTCGACTTATTCGCCCGGACTGTGACTGATCCCCAATTGCAGAAGCGAGTTCTGGCTGACAACCCCACACGCTTTTATGGTCGACCCGGGGCATAAATATGTCAATTACAGCCCTGTCAATTCAGGCCCTTTATTTATAGGTAATTTATGGTCAACCTTGATACAGATCTGGCGAAACAACTCTATTTCCGAATGCGGCTCATACGTCGGTTTGAGGAAACGGTAGTCAAGCTGGTGGACGACAACGAAATTGCCGGTGTCTGCCATGAGTACGTTGGCCAAGAGGCTGTCGCAACCGGCGTGTGTGCGGCCTTAAGACCCGATGACATCATTACCAGTACACACCGTGGTCATGGGCATATCATCGCCAAGGGCGCGAAGGTGCGCCACATGCTTGCGGAGTTAATGGGCCGAACCACGGGATGTAACAAAGGGCGAGGCGGTTCGATGCACATCGCCGATGTGAGTTTGGGTATTTACGGGGCGAACGGCATTGTGGGTGCGGGTGCACCGATTGCCTGCGGCGCGGCCTTTCGTTTCAAGTCATCGGGTTCTTCAACTGTCGCAGTCCCGTTCTTTGGCGATGGCGCGATCAATCAGGGTGTCTTGCATGAATCGTTAAATCTGGCCGCGGTTTGGAATCTTCCAATGGTGTTTGTATGCGAAAACAACCTCTACGCCATCACAACTCCGATCAAGGATGCCAGTAAGGTCCAACCGCACGAGCGTGCCGCAGCTTATGGCATGCCTGGCCTACTCGTTGACGGAATGGACGTTGAAGCAGTTTATTCGGCAACAGTAGCAGCCGTCGAGAAGGCCCGCAATGGGGGCGGCCCGAGCTTTCTGGAGTTCAGTACCTATCGATATTGCGGCCATCAAACGGCAGAACGCTTTATGAAGACCAGCTACAGAACAAAGTCCGAGATCGACGAGTGGCGCCTAAAGGATCCCATTGAAAACTGGGGCCGCCGAATGGTTGAGCAGGGGCAATGGACTGTCGCTGATCGCGAAGCGGCTGACCTCTCCGTTGAGCGCGAACTGGAGGAATCAGTTGCGTTTGCGCGTGCGGGACCATGGCCCGACCCCTCAACGGCATTCGACTATATGTACACCACGACCTACCCAGGCTTGCCAGCAAGGGGGACCGAATAATGCGCCCATTGAGATTCCTGCAAGCGATGAACGAGGCCTACCACCAGGAGATGGCTCGAGACAGCAACACATTGATCATTGGAGAAGACATTCGTGGTGCCATCCGAGGTGAAACCAAGGGTCTGTTTGAAGCATTCGGACCGGATCGCGTTTTAGACACGCCCATATCTGAAGCGGCATTTGCCGGATTCGCAATCGGGGCGGCGATGGCTGGGTTACGACCTATCGTTCAATTCCAAGTGCCCTCGCTGATCTACGTTGCCTTCGATCAACTGGTGAATCAGGCCGCTAAGCTTCCGTTGATGCTGGGCGGACAAACAAAGCTTCCAATTACCTACACCGTGATGGTCAACGGTTCTCGTGGTGGACAGGCTGGCCAGCACTCAGATAGTCCTTACCCTTATTTGCTGCACGCAGGGTTCAAGCTGGTTGCGCCGTCGACGCCTTATGAGGCCAAGGGTCTGATGCTCACCGCCATTCGCGAGGATGACCCCGTTTTTTTCATGGCATCTGCCAGTCTGTTGGCGCAGCGTGGGGATGTTCCGGAGGAGTTATATACCTTGCCACTCGGCGTGGGCGATGTGAAGCGCCAAGGGACGGACGTCACAGTCGTGGCGGTTGGCAACACGGTGCCCGAAGCTTTGGCGGTTGCGGAGCGACTGCAGGCTGAAGGCATCAGCGTCAAGGTATGGGATCCGCGGAGCTTGCTGCCTTTGGATCGCGACGGATTATGCGAAGCGGTCAGCTCAACCGGTCGGGTTGTCATTTATGACGACACCAATAGAACGTGTGGTTTTGCGGCCGAAATCAGCGCGATCATTGCTGAGCGTATTTTTGATGAACTGAAAGCGCCTATCAAACGTGTCACGCGCGCAGATGTCCCAATGCCTTTCAGTGCACCCCTCGAGCTGGCAGTGTTGCCCAATCCGGAGCAACTTGCAGCAGCCATCCGAATTGTCTGCAACTACAAACGGAAATAAACCACATGACTGATATAAAAATCCCCAAGATGGGCATGTCCACCGTTGAAGTGGACGTCATCAAGTGGCATGTCGCCGTGGGTGACAAGGTCGAGGCCGGTCATATTCTGGTTGAGATCGAATCAGAAAAAGCAACGATGGAGATGGAAGCGGAAGTTTCTGGAACCATCATCGAAATACTGGTTTCTGAGGGTGACATTACGACAGTCGGTTCGGTCGTATGTCGTATTGAACCAACCGCCTAGATGCGATGGCTGATAGTGAATTGACCCTGAACACGCCGGCGGAGATCGCCGGCCTGCTGGATGAGCGACCATTGCGCGGTACGCGAAGGGTCGTTGCCAGGCGGTTAAGTGAAGCGCACAGAAACTGTGTCCCCGTGACGCTTCATCGGGACATCGAGGTCACTGTGTTGGTACTTGCGGGTCTCTCAGCGGGAGCTATTGTCGACCGCCTATTGCGCGCCACGGTTCTTTCGCTCCAAGCGCATCCGGAACTTAACGGCACTTTCGATGGCGAGGTGCATCGTACTTATCGCAGTGTCCACCTCGGCGTGGCGGCGGACACGCCGCGTGGTCTGTTGGTTCCAGTTATTCGTGAAGCTCAGTTGATGGATCTTGCGCAGCTCAGCGAAGTCCGACGTGCCCAATCTAAGTTGGCTATTGCGTGGAAACACGCCCAGGATGACCTGACAGGCGGAACATTCACCGTGACCAATCTTGGGCCTTTAGGCGTTGACTTTTTCACGCCCATTGTTAACCCTCCGCAGGTTGGAATACTCGGCTTGGGACGGATAAAGCATATCTGTTTGTCGTGGGATTCAAAGGATGAACCCGTCAAAAAATCTCTGATCCCGGCAAGCTTGACGTTTGATCATCGTATTTGTGATGGTGCTAACGCAGCACGTTTTTTTGAAACGCTCAACAGGGAGGTCTCAACGATGACAACTTAATCTCGTTTTTGTTTAAGTTCAAAAGGCCTGACATTCTCAATACATCGTCGAAAGATATCAAATGAAAAATACATTCAGCAAAGTCGCCTCTATTGGTGCAATGGTCTTCACCGCTTGTGCCGCCGGACTGGCACCGGTCATGGTTCAGGCCCAACCGGTGACCATTCGTGTGGCTGACTTCTTGCCTCCCACCCATGTTTTTTACACCTGCTCTTTGGAGCGTTGGGTTGGAAAGATTGAAAAGGAAGCCAGCGATAAGATTAAGATCAATTACATGGGCGGTGGCAAGGTCGTCAGCGGCAACGAGATGCTGGACGGCGTGCGAAAAGGCGTTGCCGACATGGGTGTGATGGTGGTGGACTACTGGCCTGATCGGTTGAACTTAGCCTCTTTTAGTTCGCTGCCATACGTTTTTTCGGATCCCTCCAAGGGAACTGAGATCTTGCACAAGCTGCTGCAGGGAACGATGGGCGAGAACTTCAGGAAAGAAGGCATCGAGCCCGTGATGGTACTGCTCACGACGCCTCGTCAAATTTCGCTGGCGAAAAACAAAGTGCGTGGTTTAGATGACTTCAAGGGCCTTAAGCTGAGGGCCAATGGATGGGAAGGGAAAACGATTGAAGCGCTGGGGTCTTCGATCGTCACCATGTCTGCGGTTGAAGGCGCTACATCGCAGAAAACCGGCATCATCGATGGATCAACGCAGACCTATTACGGCATGCCTGGCTGGGGGCTGATGGACATCACTGAACAGTTGGTCGAGTTGCGCGGATATACCCATACCTTAGTGATTGTGGGTGCCTCAACGCAGAAGTGGAATTCATGGTCCAAAGATGTCAAGGACACGCTGGCCAAGGTTTCGCGGGACGTAGAGGCGGGATGGGTGGCATGCCAGAACGACAAGGACAAGGAGGTCGTTGACCAGTTTAAAAAGAAAGGCGCCACGATATACCGCATCTCTGATGCAGAGTTGCAAAAAGCCAAGCAGATCACCAAGCCTGTGATTGATAGCTGGTTGACGGCTACCGGGCCCAACGGTAAAAAGGTATACGACGAATACCTCGCGATCACGAAGTGAGACTGTGACCCATACATAACTCCGGCTACCCCTTGTTGGGTTGAATCAAGTGTACGAAGTTAAATCCAAAGGAGACCTAATGACCGATCGACATCACTCACGATCTCCCTCATTTCTTTTACACATTAATTCTCTGCTCTCAGCGGTAGAAAAACTGATGCTGGCGACAGCGGCGTTGTGCGTGATAGCGATATTGCTGGTAACCGCGGTTGATGTTGTCGGGCGCTATGCGTTGAACCATGCGCTGGGGTGGGCCTATGACACGGCACTTGTGTTGATGGTTGGCATGGTCTTTCTCAGTATTTCGTCCATACAGGCCGCACGCGGGCATGTTGCTGTAGAAGTACTCTACGAGCATCTTCCCCCCACCGGCAGATGGTTGACGGCGTGCCTGCACGTCGTTGCGGGTGCTTTTGGTTTCTTCTTGATTGGTTGGAAGAACTTCGAGTATGCCGCCGAGGCGGCGAGGTTGGGATGGGTTTACGGCGGCTTTGGTGCCATTCCGACTTGGGTTCCCTACGGTTTCATAAGCCTAGGTAGCTTTCTGATGGCCATCAGGATGGTTGAGCAGCTGCTGCGCATGCTTTTTGAAGGTGCAAGCTCGCCCCTGTTTAATAAGAAATCAACAGATAAGGAAGTCCGCTGATGGAGTACCTACCAATCCTTCTGTTACTGGTGCTGCTCACTGTGGGTGTGCCAATTGCCTATTCGCTGGTCGTGGCCGGTATTGTGGGTATCACCATGGTGTCCGATTGGACCTCAGCGACCAGCATGATGGCTATGTTGCCGCACCGCATCATCGCCACTTATGTGCTGTTATCCATTCCCTTGTTCCTGTTCTTTGGTTTTATTGCAGAACAGACGGGCATCATCACCGGAACCTTTAAAGCGGCTGGTCGGTGGTTTGGAAGAATGCCAGGAGGGCTTGGTGTTGCCACCACATCAGCGGCTGGTGTTTTTGCGGCGGCCTCAGGCTCAAGTATTTCCTCTTGCGTGATATTTGGGAAACTGGCCGTTCCTGAAATGCGCAAGGCCGGCTACAGCAAGTCGGTCAGTTTGGGCATTGTCACCAGCGCAGGCTTGCTGGCTTCGACGATTCCGCCGAGTCTGACCTTGATTCTTTACGGAATGCTTGCCGAGACCTCCGTGGTGCAGCTGTTCACTGCGGGCGTTGTACCTGGCCTGCTGCAAATGCTGGTGATCATTCTCACCATCCTAGCCCTCTATGTGTTTAGAAGGGATCAATTCCCGTCCGGGCGGGACGTTGTGCCTTCCAGTTGGGCGGATAAATTTCATTCTCTTGTGGGAGTGTGGCCTTTGCTCTCAGTCGCAGTGGCGATCTTGGCCAGTATTTACATGGGAGTCGCCACGGTGACCGAGTCTGCTGCAGCAGGTGTGGTGGTGGCATTGGTGATTGGCGCTTTCCAGCGAAATTTGAGTGCGGCGCTTTTGTGGAACGCGGCAAAAAGGACTGCAGAGACGACC
>JBIKZP010000097.1:0-7310 GCA_044354655.1 Rhodoferax sp.
GCCATGGGCGTCTGCCGAGATGGGCGTGAGCAACACATCGGTCACGCGCTGCTCAAAACGAATCTCGCCGCCCAGGGCGATGATTTGCTCGCGCAGGTTCTCCACCACTTTGACAAGCTTGAAGGTGCCAATGTGCGGGTGCGCATCGGTCAGTATTTCAGGCGGTGCACCGGCTTTGACAAACTCGTTCATCACCTGGCGGCCCAGATGGCGCGGGTCTTTGATCTGGCTCCAGAGTTTGCCGTCTGAGAAGGTGCCGGCGCCGCCTTCGCCAAACTGCACGTTGGACTCGGGGTTGAGCGTGTGTTTGCGCCACAGGCCCCAGGTATCTTTGGTGCGCTGGCGCACGCTTTTGCCGCGCTCCAGCACGATGGGTTTGAAGCCCATTTGCGCCAGTAGCAGGGCGGCAAATATGCCGCACGGACCAAAGCCCACCACCACCGGGCGCAGTGCCAGCGTGGCGGGTGCGTGGCCAACGGGCTGGTAGCGCATGTCGGGGGTGGGGCCAATGTGCGGATGGTCTTTGAAGCGGGCCAGCAGTGCGGCTTCTTGGGCGGCATCGGCCAGCGTCAGGTCGACAATGAAAACCGCCAGCAGCTCGGCCTTGCGCGCGTCAAAGCTGCGTTTAAAAACCTGCAGCTGGGCAATAGCGTCAACCGCAAGGCCCAGGGTCTGGGCCGCCACCTGGCGCAAGGCCTCCAGCGGGTGGGGCGGCGGGGCGCGGTCGGCCTCGGTTTCAGCGGGCGCATCGACTGCTCGGCGAGCGTCTACCGGCAAGGCAGACAGGGGAAGTTTGAGTTCTGTAAGGCGAATCATGGGGCTCGTGGTGATCAAGCAGGGGGCAATGATACGGGACAGTGGCACTTATTGGCACACCTACGGTCACCTGCAAGGGCACACGTCGCTTCTGCCTCAGGCGGCTGCTGTAGATCGGATTGAATGAATGGCCCGACCAGGACCATGACTCGGCCTGGGCTTGCGTGCTGTTTTCAGGGCCGCCATGAACGAGCTGGCGGGCTCAAGCTAAAGCCAAGGCTCAGGGTTTGGCTGCAGTCACTGCAGGCGCTACCACCACCGCGGCAATCGGTGCGGTTGGGGCGGCGGGCTTGGGCGGTAAGGCGGCCGCATTGGGCGTGGTGCTGGTGGTTTCAGTGCTGGCTCTGTTTTCCACACCCTGGGCACCGTAAAGTTGCGCCAGGAGCTGGGGCTGACCTCTTAACTTGGTTTCTGCAATGGCATCGACCATACCCATCAGGCTGGCTGAGTCGGCATTGCCAAGCCAATGGGCCCGGTTGGAGCGGATGATCAAAATCTGATCCAGGGAGCAATCGGCACCATGGGTTTTCAGCCACGCTTCGGTCTTGGTGCTTCTCTCATCCGGGTTGTAGGTCTCCAAGGCCAGGGTTCTGAAATTGGCTACCAGGCAGATGGGCTTAGCAGCCGCTGCTTGGGTTTTTGAAGCAGCATTTTTAGCGCTTTGCGCGCTGGCAGGTGTGAGGGCTATGACCAGTCCCAGACCAAGAAGGGTGCAGAAAAATTTGTTCATGATGGGCGTTGCAATCATTGGTTATTGATGTCGTGGACCAAGTCTGCCAGTCGCTAAAGAGGCACATATTAACGCAGCATCGACTTTGCGCGGAGCCTTTCGACAGACTCTGCATGCAGGGTTATGCGCTTAGTTTGTTTTTTTGTGCCGGCGGGCCAACTTGACGGCCAGCACCACACTGGGCGCAGCATGCATGAGTAAGTCGAATATATCGAGTGGGCGTGTCAGCGCACCTTGAAACAACAGTCGCAGTTTTTCAACCAGATGGGGCTCCGGTGTGAAGGGCGCACCTGCCATCCAGACGGCCAGGGCAATCAGCAAGAACAGGGGGGCACGGTCTAGCCAGTTGAGGAAAGCTTGCATCAAAGTTAAGTCCTGGGAAAAGTTAGTTAAGTGGGCGTGTCATGCCTTTAGCCGGCGGCGTGCGGGGCACTGCGTGGCGGCGACTCCAGAATGTCTGCAATCCGCACGGCAGCCAGTTTCAGCGTGCCAACACAGGCCATCAGCGCACCCAGGTCGTAGCGCGCTGTCGGGCTGTGGCAAGCCACGGCTGCGACACACTCGCCTTGGGCATTGCGCACGGGAACGGCAATGGCGATCATGCCGCGAATGAACTCTTCGTTGTCCAAGCCGTAGCCCTGACGTTTGGTGCGTTCAAGCTCAGCGCTGAGCGAGTGCAGGTCACAGAGGGTTTGTTCGGTTTGGCGTGTCAGCGGCATGCGCTCAAGCAGTGCGCGCTGGTCGTGCAGATTCATCTCGGCCAGAAACAGTTTGCCGCTGGCGGTGCAGTGCAAGGGGACGCGCGCACCCGGTCCCAGCGTCATGCGCAAGGGGTGGCTGGTTTCAACCCGGTCGAGGTAGAGCACAGTGCCTTCGGCCAGGGTGGTGAGGTTGCAGGTTTCACCCAGACGCTGCACCAGTTGTCTCAGCACGGCGCGGTAACGCTGCGAGAGGCCGCTGTGCTGCAAAGTGCGCAGGCTCAGACTGCTCAAGGTGGGGCCAAGCGTGAAGGTCTGGCGGTCGAGTTCGCGCTGGACATAGCCTTCGTCTTCCAGCGCTTGAAGCAGGCGCATCAGTGAGGCCTTGGGGATGTGCAGCTGATCGCTCAAAAGCGCCAGGCTTTGTCCTTCAGGGTGCTGCGATAAAGCTTGCAACACATGCAGTGAGCGCAGCAGACGTGGCTCACTAGGGTCAACCCCTAGCGATGAGAGGGGGGCTTGCTGCGTGTTTGAAACAGTTAATGGCCCTTGCGTTTCAATTTGAAAAGAGAAGGGGTGAAGTACTTGCTTTGCCATTTCTGAAGTTTAAAGTAAGAAAAAAATATCAACTTAGGAGATCTTTTTGCAAGCCTTTGATTACGTTGTAGTAGGCGCCGGCTCAGCCGGTTGCGTGCTCGCCAACCGATTGTCGGAAGACCCGAAGGTGCGGGTGTGTCTGTTGGAAGCAGGAGGCGAAGATCGGTCTTTCTGGATTCATTTGCCCATTGGCTACGGCAAAACCATGTGGGACGAACGCGTGAACTGGAAGTTCCAGACCGACCCAGACCCCTACATGAACCAACGCCAAATTTATTGGCCTCGCGGCAAGACGCTGGGGGGCTCGAGTTCTATCAATGGATTGATTTATATCCGGGGTCAGCGGGAAGACTACGACCACTGGGCGGCATTGGGTAACCCCGGCTGGCGCTTTGACGAGGTGTTGCCCTATTTCATCCGTTCTGAGCACAACCAGCGCGGCGCCAGCGAATTTCATGGCGGCAGCGGCCCCTTGCGCGTGTCTGATATTGGTGAGCCGCACCCGCTGATTGAGGCCTTTATTCAAGGTGCCAACACACTGGGTGTGCCGCGCAATGACGACTTCAATGGCGCCACCCAGGAGGGTGCGGGTTATTTTCAGCTCAACACCTGGCGCGGTTGGCGCTGGAGCACGGCCAAGGGCTATCTCAAGCCGGCACGTCAGCGCCCCAACCTGACGGTGATCACCCGCGCGCAAGCCACCCGTTTGCAATGGCAGGGGCGCCGTGCCACGGGGGTGGAGATGGTGCAGGATGGACAGATGCGCGTGGTGCAGGCGGCGCGCGAGGTGATCTTGTCGGCGGGTGCCATTCAGTCGCCGCAGCTCTTGCAGCTCTCTGGGGTGGGGCCGGCAGATTTGCTGCGCCAGCATGGCCTGGACGTGGTGCACCATCTGCCTGGCGTGGGTGAAAACTTGCAAGACCATTTGCAGCTTCGCTTGATTTACGAGTGCCGCCAGCCCATCACCACCAACGACCTGATGAATTCATGGTGGGGACGCACTCAATTGGGCTTGCGCTGGCTGTTATTTCGCAAAGGGGCGCTGGCGGTGGGTATCAACCAGGGCGGCTGCTTCATGCGGGCCTTGGCTGAGTCCAGCCGTCCTGATATTCAGTTCCATGTGGCCACCTTGTCGGCCGATATGGCGGGTGGCCAGGTGCACCCATTTTCGGGGTTTACCTTGTCGGTTTGTCAATTGCGTCCGGCGTCACGCGGCAGTATTCGCATTCGCAGTGCTGACCCGCTTCAGGCGCCCTCAATTCAGGCCAATTATTTGTCACATGAGTTGGACTGCCGTACCGCAGTAGCTGCCTTGCGCAGTGCGCGCGCCATTGCAGAGTCGGAACCCATGCGAGATTTCATGCGCAGCGAATTCAAGCCGGGTGTGGCCGTGCAAAGTGACGAAGAATTGTTGGCATTTGCGCGCGCGCAAGGAGCCACCATTTTTCACCCCAGCGGAACTTGCAGCATGGGCCAGGGCCGCATGGACGTGGTGGACGAACGTCTGCGGGTGCATGGTGTAGAGGGTGTTCGGGTGGTGGATTGCTCGGCCATGCCCACGCTGGTTTCAGGCAATACCAACGCCCCGGTGGTGATGATGGCCGAGAAGGCCGCTGACATGATCCGTGAGGATGCGCGCTAACTTACAAAAGCGTGCAAGTGATTGACGCAGTGATACCACTGCGTTGTGTGTGAAAACTAACGAAGGAGAAAGCATGACAACTTTGAATCGACGCAAGGCGCTCGCCGGCGGTGCTGCTGCGCTGGCGGTGGCCGGTCTTCCTGCCCAAGCGCAGTCCGTGACACGACTGAAAATCCAGACGGCGGTGCCAACTGCCAGCATTTACTTCGATCTGATGAAGCGCTTTGCCGACCGGGTCGACAAAATGTCGGGCGGCCGCATCAAGATGGACATGCTGCCGGATGGCGCCGTGGTCAATGCCTTTGAAATCCTTGACGCGGTGGATAAAGGGGTGGTCGACGGTGGCTTTGCCTGGACCCATTACTGGTCAGGCAAGAACTCGGCAGCAGCGCTGTTCTCCAACCCTGCGGCAGGCGCCGGGACCGGTATGGATCAGATGTCGCACATGGCTTGGCTGATGCAGGGTGGTGGTAACGCGCTGTACGAAAAGCTTTACGCGCAGGGCTTCAAGACCAATATCAAACCCTTCATGATGCAGCCCATGGGCCCTGACCCATTTGGCTGGTTCAAGACGCCGATCAACTCGATTGCCGACATGAAAAAATTGAAGTACCGCTCGCCTCCCGGCCTGACGGGTGAAATCTTCAAGGAAATGGGGATCAACGCCGTGGCCATGCCCGGCGGCGATATCGTGCCTGCAGCCCAGCGGGGGGTCATTGACGCTGCCGAGTGGATTGGCCCCGCCGACGACATGATTCTGGGCTTTCACAATGTCTTCAAACATTACTATTTGCAGGGCCTTCACCAGTCCACGGATGTGGGTGAGTTCTTGCTCAATAAAACGGTCTGGGACAAGTTGCCAGCTGATTTGAAGGCGGTGGTTGAAGGGGCGGTGATGGCCACCATTGCAGAGACCTACACCTTCAACGTGCAGCGCAACGCCGTCGCGCTGGACAAGCTGAAGAAGGAGCACAAGGTGACGGTGCACGATACACCGCGTGAGTTTTTCACCGCCTTCATGAAGGCCACCATATTGGTGTACGACCGCGAGGCGGCACGCAATCCCTTGTTTGCGGAGGTGCTGGCCTCGCAGCGCCAGTTTGCCAAGTTGGTGGTGCCTTACTGGACCAAGATCAACGGCCTGTACTACAACCTGGGTGTGGACTCGCCCAACGACTAAGTGCTTAGGTTTGGATGACTTGTTTTGCATCGCCCTGGTGGGCGATGCAGTTGTATGAATTTTTGAAGGACTCCCATGTCTGAACCTGATACGGTGTATCTCAAATGGGCGCGTCGGCTGGACCCGATAGCCGTGGCCTCTGGTCAGATCGTGGCCTGGCTCATCATCCCGATGGTGCTCGGCCTGACGTTTGAGGTGGTGTCTCGCTACCTGTTCAACGCACCCACCTTGTGGGCCTACGACATGACCTTCATGATGTACGGCAGTTATTTCATGCTGGGGGCTGCCTTCACCTTGCAGCGTAAGGGGCATGTCCGCACGGACTCCTTTTATGGCGAGTGGTCGGTGCGCCGTCAGGCCCTGGTGGATGTGGTTTGCTACTTGGTGATGTTTCTGCCGTTTGTGCTGGTTTTTGCCTACACGGGTTGGGGCTATTTTCTCAAATCGTTCATGACTGATGAGCGTTTTGTCACCAGTCCCTGGATGCCCTTGGCCTGGCCCTTCAAAGGCATGATGCCCTTGACCGGCGTCCTGTTGCTGATTCAGGGCGTCTCTGAAGTTCTTAAATCGCTGCACGCGCTGACTACCGGCGAGTGGCCGGTGCAGGCTAAGCCAGAAACAGCGACGGTGATCTTATGAGCAACGAAATTCTGGGCTTGCTGGCCTTGGCCGCACTGTTTGCAGCCATCTTCATTGGTTTTCCAATTGCCTTCACGCTGGGGGCCGTCTCTCTGGGCGCCGGCTTCATCGCTTTTGGCCCTATGGTGTTTGACCTGGCGGCCTTGCAGACGTTCTCGGTGATGAAGGACACGGTGCTGGCCTCCATTCCGTTCTTTTTATTCATGGGGTTCTTGCTCGAGCAGTCCGGCCTGATGGAGCGCATGTTCACCAGCATCCAGCAATTGCTGGCCGGTGTGCGCGGCTCGCTGTATCTGGCGGTGCTCATCACCGCCACCATTTTTGCGGCAGCCACGGGCATCGTGGGCTCCTCTGTGACCCTGCTGGGCGTCATGGCCGCACCCTCAATGATCAAGAGTGGCTATGACGTGCGCATGAGCGCCGGGGCCATTACCGCTGGGGGCACGTTGGGTATTTTGATCCCGCCCTCGGTCATGCTGATCGTGATGGGGCCCGTGGTGGGCGTACCGGCCACCGACCTGTTTGCCGCAGCGGTGGTCCCGGGGCTCTTGCTGTCCACCATCTTCACGCTGTGGTGTCTGGTGCGATGCTGGCTCAACCCAAGTCTTGGACCGCCCTTGCCGATGGAACTGCGCGCACCTTCTTTGGGGCCAGTCATTCGGGAGTTGCTGATTGGCGTGTTGCCCGTGGTTGTGGTGATTCTGGCCACCCTGGGGGTCATTTTGGCCGGCATTGCAACGCCGACCGATGCGGGGGCTGTGGGCTGTGCCGCGGTGTTTATTTTGACCGTCGGTTCAGGCCGCATGACGCTGGCCAAAATCCGCAAGTCAGCGCTGCAAGCCCTGGAGGTGTCCAGCATGATTTTGATGCTGGTGGTCTCTTCCAACCTGTTTGGCGCCGTATTTTCTCGGCTCGGAAGTGCCGAATTTTTGGCCAGCCTGCTGACCAGTTTGTCGCTGCCGCCCATGATGATGTTGATCGTGATTCTTCTCCTGATCTTCATATTGG
>JBIKZP010000520.1:0-7290 GCA_044354655.1 Rhodoferax sp.
CTGACCGAGCATGCAAGCTCCAGGCGTGACAACCGTTTCGCCGAGAATCATGGGATTGGTGATCTTGTTGCTGCTTATGATGCTCAAGACGCCTTTGTTGATCGACTTCTCGAAAACGAGCGAACCACGGTCACCGGCTACAAGCTTGGCTTGACGTCGGTGGGAATGCAGCAAATGAGCGGAATCACGCATCCGGTGGCGGGTGTGGTTCTGGCAAATACCGTGTTCAAGAGCCCGCATCGGTTAACTGATATAACTTTCAGTCGGTTGGCAATTGAATTCGAAGTGGTCGTTCGACTGAAACACGACTTGTGCGGCCCAGGACCCATTGATATCGAAAAAGTGGCGGCGGCCACTGATGGGGTGGCGCCAGCTATTGAATTGGTCGATGTCCGCAATGCGGATCTGGCAGCGATCGATATTCTTTCACTCGTTGCACAAAACGCTTGGGGTACAGGACTTGTGGTGGGTCAGTTTCAGCGGTCATGGCCTGATTTGTCCTCCATCGTTGGCTGCGTCACCCTCAATGGCGAAGCTATTGACGAAGGTACAGGCAGCATGGCGCTTGGTCACCCTTTTGCATCTGTGGCCTGGTTAGCCAACCACTTCATCGCACGTGGCAAGACGCTGAAGGCCGGCAGCATCGTTTCAACCGGCAATATCGCCAAGGTACGGTTCCCTGTTGCCGGACAAAGTTACCGCTTCATCCTAGAAGGGTTGGGCGACGTAGAACTAGACCTTCAAGTTTGACTTTGGCCGATAGCGAAAAAATTATTGATGGGATATTTTTAGCTACGTAAGCCAGCACATTTATTCAAGACCAATAGCCTTGTTTCAGCACCCGCCGTACTTGCCCACGACAACACGAGATTCGAATCATGCAACAAGCCCTCACTATTAATGATCTCCGAACCATAGCGCGGCGCCGCATTCCTCGCGAGATATTCGATTACGTCGATCGCGGTTCCTATGACGAGGTGACGTTGGCGGCTAACCGCAGTGCTTTTGACCGGTATGCACTCCGGCAACGCGTGCTGGTCGATGTGTCACACCGTGACTTAGCATCGCACATGCTCGGGGAGTCGACCTCCCTTCCACTGGCGTTTGGCCCGACGGGGCTCACCGGACTCGTCCACGCGGACGGCGAGATCCATGCTTGCCGTGCTGCACACAAGTCTCGCGTTCCTTACTGCCTCAGCACCGCATCGATTTGCTCTATTGAGGATGTTCGTGCAGCCGTGGATCGGCCATTTTGGTTCCAGCTTTACATCTTGCGTGATCGTGGTTTTGTAGCTTCCTTGGTGGAGAGAGCCAAGGTGGCTGGTTGCCCTGTTCTTGTGGTCACGGTTGACCTTGCAGCCCATGGGCAGCGGCACCAAGATTTTCGTAATGGATTGTCGGTGCCGCCTCGCCTTACCGTCTCTAACCTGATTGGAATGATGGCTCGACCGGCATGGATGGCCAAAATATTGTTTGGTAAACGTAAAACATTCGGCAATTTCACTGGGCACATCAATATGGGTAACGATGTAGGGGCCATTTCACAGTGGATCAATTCGCAGTTTGATTCCTCGCTCAGTTGGAAAGACTTAGAGTGGTTGCGCTCAATATGGCCGGGGAAATTGGTGGTTAAAGGGATCTTAGACGCAGAAGATGCGTCCCTGGCTGTGTCGCTTGGCGCGGACGCTGTGGTGGTTTCCAATCACGGTGGCCGCCAACTTGACGGTGCACCGGCTTCACTCGACGCCTTGCCAACTATTGTCGAAAAACTGCAGGGAAGCGCTAGCGTTTTCATGGATGGCGGTGTGCGCAGCGGGCAGGATATTGTCAAGGCACTTGCGCTAGGCGCTGACGGATGTTGGCTTGGCCGAGCATTACTTTATGGGTTGGCCGCGGATGGTGAGAAAGGGGTCACGCGGGCGATCCATATCATGCGGGGCGAACTCGATACGACATTGGCCCTCATGGGTCGTACTTCGGTGCGAGACCTCGATCGCACTGTGCTTATCTAGTGGACTTCAATATAAGGCTGGGTGCGAGTCCTGTCTTGGCCTTCAAATATTGGCCCACTCACAAAAGGAAGATGTATCCATGTCAGATTTTTTACTCTATGAACAGCAAGGCCACATCGTCACCCTGACCATGAACCATCCTGAGCGACGCAATCCGCTGACAGGAAATTCAGCAGTTGCAGAGTTCCTGGTCGCTATCGACCGGATACATGACGACCTCAGTGTGCGTGCGGTCATCCTCACTGGCAATGGTCCTTCATTTTCCTCGGGTGGCGATATCAAGGAAATGGCGCGCCAATCGACGCCAGAGGTGACAGAAATGAATATCCGGCATTTTTATCGCCGCGGAATTCAGCGCCTAACGCTGGCACTGTTCAACCTAGAAGTGCCAGTCATAGCAGCGGTTAACGGGCATGCCATTGGGGCAGGGTTGGATCTGGCCTGCATGTGCGATATCCGCATTGCATCTGAGAATGCAAAATTTGCTGAGAGCTTTGTCAAGCTCGGGATCATCCCCGGCGATGGTGGCGCGTGGCTTCTCCAACGCATCATAGGCATGTCGCGCGCTGCTGAGCTCTCCTATACGGGCGACGTGATCGATGCCCAGCAAGCGCTGTCCTGGAACCTTGTATCGCGCGTCGTGGCGCAGGACCAATTGCTGACTACAGCCCATGAAATTGCGCTGCGCATTGCAGCTAATGCGCCCCATTCCATCAGACTCACCAAGCGTTTGATGCGCGAAGCCATCAGTTCGCGACTCGATACCGTCCTCGAACTATCAGCGGTCTTTCAGGCGGTCTCTCACAAGACCGCAGACCACCACGAAGCTGTGCAGGCCTTCATTGAAAAGCGACCCGCAAAATTTATCGACTGAAAACTGAAAGCTGATAACTGATCTATTTCAATCCATCAACCAAGTCATGCACATTGTCATTTAGGTACTGCAGCTTGTTTCGCTGAATTTTTTCAGTTTCAGTCTTCGGAATAACAGACAGAAATTCTATGTACCGGGGGAGCATAAACACGGGCAACAAGGGCTTTAAGAAGTCTCTTACGTCGGATGGTTTCATAGGGGCGTCGCACACCAGCACAGCCTTTATTTCATCGCCAACGATGGCGTCGGCCACGGCCACTACCGCGCAATCACGCACCAAGGGCATTCTCCGCAGACAAGTTTCAACTTCCACTGGCGAGATCATCTCGCCGCTGCGACGAATCAACTCCTTCAAGCGCCCGAGATAGAAAAGATAGCCATCTGAGTCGAAACGACCCAAGTCGCCGGTATGAAACCAAAGGTTGCGGCAACTCGCGTGCATCTGCTCAGGCTTTTTGTAATAACCAAGCAAGATGACGTCGGGCGCAAGTGGCCGAACCACAATTTCCCCTGGCTGCCCCGGCGGTACCTCTTTCTCATCGGCATCTACGATTCGTATGTCTAGATCAGGGCGTACCCGGCCACAGGATCCAAACCGCGAATCGTCCACACTGTTGGCAGAACTCCATCCACCGATCTCAGTCATGCCGTAGGCTTCGTGGACCTTGATTCCGTAACGAGACTCCACCGCCTGCCAGACATCGCGCGGAGCGCCCCCACCAAAGCAAAAACGCAAACCATGGTCACGCCGTTCCTGAGCATGGCGAGCCACCAAGATAGACAAGACCGTTCCAACAAAGGTGCAACCGGTAGCACCATAACGTATCGCGTCTTCAAAGAAAGTGGTTGCCGAAAATCGCTTGAACAAAATCAGTGTCGCGCCAGTTACCAGCGAAGACATGACCGCGTACATCTGCGGGTTCACATGAAAGAGCGGTAAGAACACCATGATGCGATCGGAGGAACTTAACTGAAGTGCCTGGACTGTCGCTCTGCCGCATGCCAAGTAGGCCTCGTGGCAATTGAGGACACCCTTTGGAAGCCCCGTAGTACCAGACGTGTACAAGATACTGCAGGGTTCGCTCGCTTTAACCAGGACTGGCTCCGCTTGCGGGAAGGTATCGAGTTCTGCGAAAAATTGCGCATCTGAACCAATTGCAATTTGAGGAATGGCCAACTGTCGGGCATCCAGATGATGCAAGCGTTGGTCTATCCAGTGGTGGTCTACAACCAGTACCGTGGCATCACACTGATCGATCGAATAGCGAAGCCCCTCTGCGACCAACTGATTGTTCAAGGTAACAACGACCGCTCCGCGATAACTAACGCCAAACCATGCCACTAAGAATGCGGCACTGTTCTCCGCGATCAGCGCAACCTTGTCCCCTTCACCGACATTCAAGGACTCCAACTTGCTGGCAAAGCGCCTCGCCGCTGCATTGACACGTCCAAAGCTGAACTCACCCTCAGGCGTCACGACAAAAGCCTTGTCCGGCGAGTCAATCGCGCGCTGAGCAAGCAGGTCTGTGATCATGATCCAGCGCGGCGCAGCAGGTACTTGCCAATGGTGTTTTTAAGAATTTCGCTGGAACCACCAGCTATTTCATAGGTCTTAGCATCACGCAGGTAGCGTCCGAAGGGTGCGTTGATCATGGTGCCATAGGCTCCGCAAATTTGTACCGCCAACGATGCTACCCGTGTCGCCATCTCCCCGGCTTTGAGTTTGGCCTCACTTCCATAACGATCGATGTCATCGCCGTTATCCAATGACTTTGCCGCGTGATAAACCAGTAACCGGGCCGCGTCTATATCAGACAGCATGTCTGCCAAATACCACTGAATCCCTTGAAATTCCAATACCTTTTGGTCAAATGCGACACGTTCTGCCACGCGAGCATAAGCCCCTTCGAAAGCTGCCCTCGCGATGCCGATACTGATTGCGGCAGCCAACGTGCGCGAATAGTTCAGCGTAGTGACAGCTTGACGAACGCCCTTTCCTTCAGTACCAATCAGATGATCAAATGGCACGCGAACATCATCCAGTCTGAGGTTCATATGGGGTCCATTGCGCAACCCAAAAGTTGCCGAATTGGGCCCTTCGTAGATTGTCAGTTTAGGCGTATCACGCGGCACTGCAAAAACTGACACACCGATGGATGTTTCCGCCAGAATGACAAAAAACTCCGCACCAGATCCCGAGGTGATGAAATGCTTTTCACCAGTTATCACCCATTCGTTGCCCTCTCGGCGAGCCTTGGTGTCTAGGGTGCGGATGTCGCTTCCATGCGCAAATTCGGTCAGCGCATAGGAGGACAGCAAGCCATTGCAAAAGGCGCCTAAATAACGGTCCTTAAGGCTTTCATCGCCGAACAAACGAATAATGGTTTGCGCTTGAAAATTAGTCAGCAGTGATACACCCACTGCAGCAGACCCAACTGCAACCTCCTCAAACAAGGCCACAGCACATGAAAAGTCACGTTCACCACCGCCGTATCGCGCAGGCAAAGTAATCGTACTGAAGCCTTGTTTCGCCAACTGCTTAACAAGTCCAGTGGGGTAGACATCGTCGCGGTCAATAGCATCCCCGACTGGGATGACATGTTCAAGTACAAATTCGCGCAGAGGCAAAACAAACGTGGGGTCAGCCAGAGGGGCCCACAATGGTTTCGATAATTTGGTTTGGGATTCGCGCATCTTCAAACATTCATTTTCAAATTATTACGTTCAAATTACGGCCTTACATCTTACGTTAGCTTATCACCATAATACTTGTATGAATAGTTTTTTTATATCCATATATTTTTAATGGCGCCCGGTCAAACCGGGTTAATTTGTAGTGGAAGCCAATACTTGAGTTGGTTTCCAAGGAAGCTGGCATTGTTGTCAGTACGCTTTATAGGTGGAGAGATGTCATTGCCTTCATGCTCGCTCAAGGGCATGAACTGCCCAGACGGAACTCCAGGCGTTGATCACCCCCGCCGTTCTGTCAGGTTTGACAAGAACGCCTGACGTCGGGAAGACGGCATCTACCCGGCTGAGTTGGAGCGATGGTCAACCAGCGCCACCAGCGTTTTGAATCTGCTTCAGGGACTCGTACGGTTTGGTGGTACTGGTGGGCTACCCGAGTGCAAACTAACTGGAAATAGCGATCTTCGGTCGTGAATAGGCACAGCTAGTTTTTGCGAAATCGCTCGTCGTTTCCAAGTGAAAACCCGCAAATTCAAGACTCAGTTTTATTGATTTTCGGACGGCGGTTCAATTGTTTTTCACGGATTTGAACTCGCCTTCGTCACTGCCCATGAACCGCCTTCCACACTGCACACTCTGAGGGTAGCAAACCATAGCGCGCCAGAACGCCCTCATGCAGGCGCCGGAGTTCTTCGACGAGCAGTGCCTGCACGTAGGGCTGCTCGTGCTCAGGAATACGCTGCGCCACGGATCTCTGAATGCTGGCCGTTCTGGTCTTTGTCCCAGTCAATCTTGCCCAGGAACTCGATGCCATCCAGATCCGCAAAGCCGCTGATACGCCTGTCGTTTTGCGCGGCCTGGCTGTTGTCACCCGGCTGGACGTTGCGTGCCGAGTTCAGGATGGCCTTCACCATGGTACGGGCCATGTTGGCCCACTCAGGTCCCTTGGCGCTGCAATGGAAAAGTACAAAACGGAGTGTTAGCTACAGATCGTGAATAGCTTTCTGGCTGGTGATGGCGGTGCAGTTCGTCGGAAGCAAACCATCGAATTGCACAAGGTCAGCACCGCTGAAGACTACAACGACTTGCTATCCTGGTCAATCGGCATTACCGCAAACTGATCACCGACAACGCGCGGACTAATCACACACAGTTCTCACCAGCAAGGACGCGGTCTATTACCGCTTACGATCCTGGCTCATCACGATACGGTTAGGCCCGACTGCCTCGGTTGAGCTCAGGACCGCAGTGCTCGCCTTAGGATCTTGCCGGCTGCGCTCTTGGGCAAAGAGTCTAGAAAGTCTACCGACTTGGGCTTCTTGTAGCTCGCCAGATGCGACTTGCAATAGTCGATCACCTGGGATTCGCTCAAACCTCGATCTGGCTTGAGGACAACAAACGCTTTGACGTTTTGCCCCCATTCTGGGTCTGGAACAGCGACTACAGCAGCCTCGAGAATGTCAGGGTGAGAATACAAAACTTCTTCGACTTCTGCCGGGTAAATGTTTTCTCCACCGCTGATGATCATGTCGTCTTTTCTGTCCACTACATAGTAGAACCCTTCTTCATCCTGTCGCAGGAGATCGCCGCTGTGAAACCAGCCTCCACGCATCGCCCTGCGCGTGGCTTCGGGATTCTTGTAGTATTCTTTCATCACATTGGGACCGCGGTAAATTGCCTCACCTATCTGTCCGCGGGGAACATCGCGATCGTCGT
>JBIKZP010000098.1:0-7257 GCA_044354655.1 Rhodoferax sp.
GCAGTTGGTGGATGTGCGTGAAGACCCGGCCATGACGCAGCGCCTGCCGTTGGAGCGTCCGGCGCGGGTAGAAATCACACTGCATGACGGCCGCACACTGAGCAGCGAGGTGGGGGTGAACCGGGGTGACGATGCCGCGCCCTATTCGCGCGAGGAATTGCGTCAAAAATTCATGGCGCTGACCTGCCGGGTTTGGCCGGCAGCCCATGCCGAGCAGGTGCTGGCCGCCACCCTGGGATTGCGCCAACCGCAGGCCACTTTGCAGCCCTGGTTGGAACTGCTGCGCCGTCCCGCGCAGCTTTGATGTACCCGGGTTGCCGGCGGCCGCCGTGTGGCCCACGGGGCCTACGGTCACCGTGGTTTAGCCCAGCGAGTTGTCGCCGCTCATGTAGACGTAGACCTCGTCAAACAGATCGCCTTGGCACTTGAAAAAGTTGCAATTGAATTTGACCAACTTCTGTTGGTCAAAGGTCACGTTCTGCACCCGGAAGCGACTAGCCAGCCGCTCAGGCCCCAGCACCCAGTGGTCAAAATCGCCATGCCAGACGCTGGCGTAGCGGGCGTTGAGACGCTCGAACATGGCGCGAATTTCGGTGTCGCGTCCGC
This sequence comes from Rhodoferax sp., assembly GCA_044354655.1. Classification (GTDB taxonomy): domain Bacteria; phylum Pseudomonadota; class Gammaproteobacteria; order Burkholderiales; family Burkholderiaceae_C; genus Rhodoferax. The sequence goes on from JBIKZP010000098.1 coordinate 607, forward strand.
TGTACACGGTATTGAAGGTGGCGATAGTGAAGCGCGCCCCTGGTGTGAAGCATGCCAGGGTGGCGGCCAGGTCCATGCGGTCAACCGCGGCAAAGTAGCGCTCGGCCAGGGCGCCCAGGCGTGCATCACGTGCCGTCGTGGCGTGGGAGTCAATCGCAGGCGTGCTCATGAGCGGGCCGCGACCGATTGCTGGGCTGCTTGCAGCATGGCTTCCAGCATGTCCAGGCGCTCATGCATGGGCTTGGGGTAGGCCACACGGCTGTGGCTGTGGCCCAGCGCCAAGGCGGCCTCGGCCATTTTGTAGCTCAAGGGCCCGGGGTTGATGACCGGTACGCGCAGACGTTGCTGCAAATACGCATGGGCTTGGTGCATGGTGGTCGAGCCCAGGATCAAGACCTCGGCGCCGTCCTCATCAATGGCTTTGTTGGCCGCCGCCTCCAGCAAGGGAAACACGGCGTCTTCCTTGCCCGACAACAGCCCCTGGTTATCGGGCGGAATTTCAATCGATCGCACCGAGGCGCATTTGTGGTGCATGCCCAGCTCATCCAGTGCTTTTTTGTAGAGAGGTTTCCAGCGACTGGCCATGGTCAGGATGGAAAACTTGTCGCCCAGCATCAGCGCCGTGAGCATGGCCACCTTGCCGGGGCCAAAGACCGGAATGTCGAGTACCGAGCGCAAGGCCGCCACGCCGGAGTCGCTCATGGTGTCTATGCAGACGGCAGAAAAGCCTTCGCTTTGGGCGCGGCATCCCGCTTCAAAGATGCTGGCGTCGGCCAGCACAAAGTCATGGTGACTGGAGTAGTTGACCGGGCCGGCTTTGACCGAGCGGTATTCGAAGTGGATGTCGGTGCCAAATTGCAAGCCTTGTAACTGCTGCTGGCGTAGCAGCAGGTTGTCAGTCGACATGGCAAAGGGAACGATCACGAGTAGTTTTTTCATAACGTTTTGGTTCGTGTTGGCCAGGGGTTTCAGCTTGTTGGCTGAACGCGCAATTCGCTCAAGGCTTCTTGTGTGGAGCGCACCCGACCGAACAGGCGCTGGAAGTTGCGCATCGTGGCCTGGTGCAAGTCTTCGTGCGTGGTGCCGCAGGCATCTTCCACCAAGGTGACTTGGTAGCCGCGGTCGGCGGCTTCACGGGCCGTGGTTTCTACGCACATATTGGTGGAGATGCCCACCAGGTACAGCTGCTCGCAACCCAGGGCGCGCAGCAGGCTGTCGATGTTGGTGGAGGCGAACGCACCAATCGTGGTTTTGCGCAGCACGTGTTCGTTCGCCAGCGGTTTGAGTTCATCCAGAATCTCGTGCTCGCGGCTGCCCACATGGTTGGCAAATTCAACAAACATCTTGCGCATGTGAACGGGCGCATCCCATGCGTTGGAATGCGCCGCGCCCACGGTGACATGCAGTACCGGACGTTGCAGTGCGGTGAAACGCTCGCGCAACTGCAGGGTGTGCGGCAGCACCGATTGTTCGATGCGCGCAAAGCGGTAGTCGCCCACGCTAGAGCCCTCGGCCTTGAGTTTGCGGGCCAGCGCGCCCTGGCGTGAGCCGGTGGCGTACTGCATGTCGATGATGAGCAGGGCCGCACGTTCGGGGTTCACGGCGTGCTCTGTCATGTAGGCGCGGATGTAATCAGGGGGGCTTGTCGTCATGCGGAACCTTTAGAAAACGTGAAAACTTGAAATAGGGGAAGTCAGACTGCCGTGTCCTGCATTTGCTGCCGGTACCACGCGATGATTTCGGAGCCGGTGGCGCACCAGACGCCACTGTGCGAGAGGATGTAGTCCAGCGCGCGCGCCAGGTGATCAATGCGGTGCGGCTGGCCCATGATGAAAGGGTGCACGGCAATGTTCATGACCTTGCCATGCACGGCGCCTTCCGCGTACAGGGTGTCGAATTCATCGCATATTTTTTGCGCAAAGGCTTCGGCCTCCTGGCCGCGGCGCCAGGCAATGCTGTCGTTTATTTCCATGGAGTAGGGCAGCGAGTAGAGTTCGCCGCTGCGTACCCGTATCGGGGTGGGTTGGTCGTCGTGGTACAGGTCGCACAGGTACGCCAGCCCGGCCTCGGCCACCAGGTCGGGTGTGTTCAGTGTGTTGGAGGCCGCAGGTGAAAACCAGCCTTTCAAGTCGGTGCCGGTGACGCTGCGGTGAATCTGCTGGCACTCGGCAATGGCGGCGCGTTCTTCGTCTTCAGACAGTCCCCAGTGGTAGCGGGTGTTGTACAGCCCGTGCGACATCAACTCCCACGACCGGCTCAACATGGCTTGGGTAATGTCGGGGTACATCTGCAAGACCGACATGGAGAGCGATACGGTACACGGCAACTGGTAACGGTCAAACACTTCCATCAAGCGCCACACGCCCACCCGGTTGCCGTAGTCGCGCAGGCCGTAACCCAGAATGTCGGGATGCGGCATGCGCGGCCAGGGGTTGCGCACCCGAATTTTCTCGGGCAAAAACTCGTAATGCTCAATGTTGGGTGAGACCCACAAAGCCACGCGTGCCTGGCCCGGCCAGCGCAACGGCGCCCGGTCCGGGGCGGCTGAGTAGGCCAGGCGGCCTTCGCCCATCCAGGGCGCTGACGGCGTTGGTGTTGGCTGGTCGGTCGGGGACCCGGTGCTATTCATAATCAGCGATTAATCCATTTTTGAAAGCAGACGCCATGCCCGTTATTTCCATCACCTTGTTGCCTGGTTACAGCCCGGACGTGGAGCAGCGCCTGGTCAGCCGCGTGGCCCTGGCGGCGCGCTCGGTCATTGCCGCGCCAGATGCAGGCACCACGGTCTTTGTCAACCAGGCCAGCACTTACCAGCGCGACGGACGCGTGCACCGCAGCGGTGGCCCGGCCTGTGCGGATGCCAGTGCGCTGGTGCGGGCGTTTTTGGACCTGATGCAAGCCCGCGATCTGGCGGCCGCTGAACGCTTTTTGGCGCCTGGCTTTTGCATGACGTTTCCAGGCGCTGTCGTGATGCAGCAGTTGACGCAATTGGTAGGCTGGGCGGCCGGGCGCTACCGCAGCGTGGCCAAGACCTATGCACAGTTCGATGAATGCTGGACGCCCGGCGGGGCCACCGTGTTCTGCTCGGGCACACTGAGCGGTATCTGGCTCGATGGCACCGCATTTTCTGGCATCCGTTTCATCGACCGCTTTGAAGTGGCGGGCGGCTTGCTGGTGCGCCAGGACGTGTGGAACGACTTGGCCGAAGCCCAGCCACTGAACAGCCCCAAGGCTTGAGCAATGCAGGTGCGGGGCGTGCTTCATGGGCCTGACCTGGCTCAGGCTTGGCCGGCTTTCCAGGCCTGCAAAATCTCCTGCCCGGTAGCTGCCCACACCCCCTTGTGGCGCATGATGTGCGCCAGCGCTTCTTCCAGCGCCCTGATGCGGTAGGGCTGGCCAATTACCCAGGGGTGTAAGGAGATCGCCATGATCCGCCCGCCCTGGGTGGCCGACTCGCGGTACAGCACATCGAACTGGTCGCACAGCTGGTCACGAAAATCATCTTCGGTGTGGTGGTTTTGCACCAGGATGGTGTAGTCGTCGATGTCCACCGGGTGCGGCATGGCGTGCAGGGCACCGTGGTTGGTGCGTAGGGCGTAAGGCATATCGTCGTTGACCCAATCGCACACGTAGTCCATGCCGGCAGCGGCCAGTAAATCCAGTGTGGCTGCAGACTCGGACTTGGCCGGTGACAGCCAGCCGCGCACCGCTTGTCCGCTGGCCTTGCGCAAAATTTCCAAGCTGCTGTCGATCAGTTTTTTCTCATCTTCGGGCGGCAGTCCGGCGTGGTGCAAGTGGTCCATGTCCTGGCCGTTGGCAATAATTTCCCAGTGACGCTGGGTGCACTCGGCGACCAGACTGGGGTAGCGTGCCGCCACCGCCGCATTGACCGCCACCGAGGCACGTATGCCATGCTTGTCCAATGCCTTCATCAGGCGAAAGATGCCCACCCGGTTGCCGTAGTCGCGCAAGGTGTAGTGGCGCAGGTCGGGGTAGGCGGTCTGCATGGCGCCCGGTGGCTTGAAGGGCAGGCCTTTCATGTCCAGCGGAAACCATTCCAGCGCCGGCACCACCCACAGCGCCACGCGGGCGTTGTCGGGCCAGGCGACTGGGGCACGCTGCGGCAGCATGGACCAGTCGTAGCGGTCATGGTCCATGCCATAGCGGCGCAGCGGGTACTGCAGGTGCTCGTCGGTCAGGCTCATGGTGCTTCTCCCACGCGCTGGGCTGCAGCGGCAAATTCATCAAAATAATGTTGGCTGAAATGCTGGGCAATTTCTCGCCCGGTGGCCAGCCAGACCTTGTCGTGGCTGGTGATGTAGGACAAGGCTTCTTCAAAAGCCGCCATGCGGTAGGGCTGGCCCACCAGGTACGGGTGCAGCGGAATGCACATCACGGTGCCTGACGCCTCGCCCTCTTCGTAGAGGCGGTCAAACTGGCGCTTCAGAATATCGGCATAGCGCCGCGGTTGCACCAGGTTGACGTTGTACACAATGGTGTCGTTCATTTCCAGCGAATACGGCACGCTGGTCAGGCGCCCTTGCTTGACCTTGACCGGGCCGGGCTGGTCGTCGTGGAAAAGGTCGCACACATAGGTCAGCCCCATCTCGGCCACCAGGTTGAGGGTGTTCTCGGTGTAGGTCAGCGCAGGCGCCAGCCAGCCATCGAGTTTTTGCCCCGTGTGTTTCTTGATGGTGTCGATCGAGTCCTGAATGACGGCGCGTTCTTGTGCCTCGCTCATGCCCATCAGGTAGCGCGTGTTGTAGGTGCCGTGCGAGTAAAACTCCCAGCCCTCGGCAGCGCAGGCGGCAATCACTTCGGGGTGGTGCTCGCACATGGCGACGTTGAGTGAGACGCTGCCGCGCACATTGCAACGCTTCATGGCGTCGAGCATGCGCCAGAAACCGGCGCGGTTGCCGTAGTCGCGGTAGCTGTAGTTCAGCACATCAGGCGCGGGGCGCGCCCAGGCGGCGCGTGCGGGGTTTTTGGGCGGGTTGAGTTCATAGAACTCGATGTTGGGCGCCACCCAAAACGCCACGCGGGCGCCGCCTGGCCAGGTAATTTTGGGTCGGTGGTTGTAGGCCAGGTAGTCGTACAGCCCGGGGTCGCGCTTCAACGTCCGGCCCCAGACGCTGAAGGGACGCGGCGCAGTTGCGCAATGGTTTCTTGCACGCTCAGCACATCGGCGTATTTCAGCGCCATGTCGTAGAGGTTGGCAAAGTGCGGCGCCTCATGTTTGTCGGCCACACACTCTTCGGGCACGATGGTGCGAAAGCTGCGCGAGATGCTGTCCACCACGGTGGCGCGCACGCAGCCCGAGGTAGAGCCACCGGTCACCACAATGGTGTCCACCCCATGGAAGTTGAAAACCGAGCCCAGGTTGGTTTCAAAAAACGCCGAGGCCATGCGTTTGTTGATGATGATGTCGCGCTGGTGGTCAATCTTCAGGCGGTCGTCGAATTCGGCGCGGCGGCTGCCGACCTTGATGTTTTGCAAGGAATCCGGGGTGTTGGTGCGCGTGCCCCAGACGCCGCAGTCTTCGCCCGATTCCATGTAAGCCACGTAGGTCCAGACCACCGGAAAGTTTTTGGACCGAAACTCGGCCGCCAGTTCGTTCACGTAATCGAGCTGTTTCGGATCGGTTTCGTAGGCGGTGGCAAATTCACCCACGCAGGTGTAGGCTTTTTGCAGGTCAATGTTGATCAGCGCCGGCTTGTTGCCAAATCCAAAGCGTTTGCGCGTCGGGTTAGCCTTGATCTCTGAGTAAAGCTGGCGGCCGGTTTTGCTGGATTCTTCCATGGTCGATCTCTTTCAAAATAGGTAATCAAGGTTGCGCGTGCCCGGAGCCCAAGACCCCCAAGAAGCGATCTTTTGATCATGCGTTGGGTGTATTGTTCTGTCAATAGGACAATTGAAAAAAGGCCTGCAGGCACTGGCCCTGCGCCGCCCAGCCCGGGCGGATGACAAGCTGATGCCCGTATGTAACCGCTTCCATGGGAAAATTGGAACTTAATTACAAGGAGACAAACCCCATGGTTTACAGCGCCACCAAAATCGTCGCCACCCTCGGCCCCGCTTCCAGTGACCCTGCTTTGCTGGAGCAGATGATTCGCGCTGGCGTGGACGTGGTGCGTTTGAACTTCAGCCACGGCAAGGCGCAGGACCACATTGACCGCGCCCACATGGTGCGCCAGGCGGCCCAACGTGCCGGACGCGAAGTGGCCATCATGGCCGACCTGCAAGGCCCCAAGATTCGTGTGGGCAAGTTTGCTGCGGGCAGCGTCATGCTGGAGCCGGGCCAGAAATTTGTGCTGGACGCCGCCCGCACCGAGCTGGGTGACATTGACGCCGTGGGGCTGGACTACAAAGCCTTGCCGCGCGAGGTCAAGGCCGGCGATGTGCTGCTGCTCAATGACGGCCTGATTGTCATCACGGTCGACAGCGTCAAGGGCGAAGCGGTTTACACCACGGTCAAGCTCGGTGGCGAGTTGTCCAACAACAAAGGCATCAACAAGCAAGGTGGCGGCCTCACCGCCCCGGCGCTGACCGCCAAGGACATGGAGGACATTCGCACCGCCATGAGTTTCCAGGCCGATTACGTGGCCGTGAGCTTTCCTAAAAATGCCACCGACATGGAAATGGCGCGCCAGT
>JBIKZP010000099.1:0-7254 GCA_044354655.1 Rhodoferax sp.
TTCAACGAGTTCGAGCAACTCAGCATCATCCACCATGTCGCATTTGTTCAGGAACACGATGATGTATGGCACGCCAACCTGGCGAGCCAACAAGATGTGCTCGCGGGTCTGAGGCATAGGGCCGTCAGCAGCGGAACAAACCAAAATAGCACCATCCATTTGGGCCGCGCCAGTGATCATGTTTTTCACATAGTCAGCGTGTCCAGGGCAGTCCACGTGGGCGTAGTGGCGGTTAGCCGTTTCGTACTCGACGTGGGCGGTATTGATGGTAATACCGCGGGCTTTTTCTTCAGGTGCCGCGTCGATCTGGTCGTAGCCTTTGGCGGTGCCGCCAAATTTGGCCGCCAGCACGGTGGTGATGGCCGCTGTCAGCGTGGTTTTACCGTGGTCAACGTGACCAATGGTGCCGACGTTGACGTGGGGCTTGGTACGTGCGAATTTTTCTTTTCCCATTTTCAATTCTCCAAAGAGCTAGTTCCCGTGTAGAGGTTTAATGTTTGCACGATGTTGCTGATTCGCCCCGCACGGGAACAGGGCGGCACACCGTCGCAGACAGCTTTGAAATTATTTCGCGCGGGCTGCCATGATGGCTTCAGACACATTACGCGGAGCTTCCGTGTAGTGCTTGAATTCCATCGTGTAAGTCGCACGACCTTGCGACATAGAGCGCAGGGTTGTGGAGTAACCAAACATTTCAGACAAGGGCACTTCTGCCTTGATGGCTTTACCGCCACCGACCATGTCTTCCATGCCCTGGACCATACCGCGGCGTGAGGACAAATCGCCCATCACGTTACCGGCGTAGTCTTCAGGTGTTTCAACTTCCACAGCCATCATGGGCTCCAGAATCACGGGGCTGGCTTTGCGGCAACCCTCTTTGAAACCAAAGATGGCGGCCATTTTGAACGCCAATTCGTTGGAGTCAACGTCGTGGTACGAACCGAAGTGCAGCGTGACCTTCACATCCACCACGGGGTAGCCCGCCAGCACGCCTTGTGTCACAGCTTCGTTGATGCCTTTTTCAACCGCGGGGATGTATTCACGTGGAACCACACCGCCTTTGATGGCGTCAACAAACTCAATACCCTTGCCGGGTTCATTGGGTTCAATTTTCAACACCACGTGACCGTACTGGCCCTTACCACCGGATTGACGCACGAACTTGCCTTCAGCATCTTCAATGGTCTTGCGAATGGTTTCGCGGTAAGCCACTTGCGGCTTGCCCACGTTGGCTTCCACGCCGAACTCGCGCTTCATGCGGTCGACAATAATTTCCAGGTGCAACTCGCCCATACCGGCAATCAGGGTCTGACCAGATTCTTCATCGGTCTTGACACGGAAGGACGGATCTTCCTGGGCCAGACGCTGCAAGGCGATACCCATTTTTTCCTGGTCAACCTTGGTCTTGGGCTCAACAGCCTGGGTAATCACCGGCTCAGGGAACACCATACGCTCCAACATCACGATGGCCGAAGGATCGCACAGGGTTTCACCAGTTGTCACATCTTTCAAACCCACGCAAGCGGCAATGTCACCCGCGCGAATTTCACTGACCTCTTCGCGGTTGTTGGCGTGCATCTGAACGATACGGCCAATACGCTCTTTTTTGCCACGAATCGGGTTGTAAACGCTATCGCCCTTTTGCAGCACGCCGGAATAGACGCGCACGAAGGTCAGCTGGCCCACAAACGGATCGGTCATCAACTTGAAGGCCAGAGCCGAGAATTTCTCGCTGTCGCTCGCTTGGCGAACGACAGGCTTCTCGTCATCATCCATGCCATTGACGGGTGGAATGTCCACGGGCGACGGCATGAATTCAATCACGGCGTCGAGCATGCGCTGCACACCTTTGTTCTTGAAAGCAGAGCCGCAGTACATGGGCTGAATCTCGCTGGCAATCGTACGGGTACGGATACCAAACTTGACTTCTTCTTCGGTCAAATCACCTTCTTCAAGGTATTTGTTCATGAGCTCTTCAGACGCCTCAGCAGCCGCTTCGACCATCTTCTCGCGCCACTCCTTGGCCAACTCCAAGAGTTCGGCTGGGATTTCACGGTAGTCAAACTTCATGCCTTGAGACGCTTCGTCCCAAATGATGGCCTTCATCTTGATTAAGTCGACCACACCCGTGAAGTTCTCTTCAGCGCCAATTGGGATCACCATGGGCACAGGGCTGGCCTTCAGACGCAGTTTCATCTGGTCGACGACTTTGAAGAAGTTGGCACCCGTACGGTCCATCTTGTTCACAAAGGCCAAACGCGGCACTTTGTATTTATTGGCCTGACGCCAGACAGTTTCTGACTGAGGCTGCACACCACCCACCGCACAGTAAACCATGCAAGCACCGTCGAGCACGCGCATCGAACGCTCAACTTCAATCGTGAAGTCAACGTGTCCGGGGGTGTCAATGATGTTGATACGGTGCTCAGGCAAGGTCGTGTCCATGCCCTTCCAGAAACAAGTGGTAGCCGCAGAGGTGATCGTGATGCCACGTTCTTGCTCTTGCTCCATCCAGTCCATGGTGGCCGCGCCGTCGTGCACTTCACCAATTTTGTGGTTCACGCCGGTATAAAAAAGAATACGCTCGGTGGTGGTTGTCTTACCGGCGTCGATGTGCGCTGAAATACCGATATTGCGGTAGCGCTCAATGGGTGTATGGCGAGCCATGATGGATCCTTGGTTGATCTATATCTTCAAACTGCCAACTGCACAACGCAGCTTGGCGAGCAACATTCAATTCAGAAACAGGCAAGCCGAACATGAAAGTCCGGCCCACGCCCACCCAAAGAAATGAAAGTCGCGTAGTAACCGTTTTAGAAACGGAAGTGCGAAAACGCCTTGTTAGCTTCTGCCATGCGGTGAACTTCGTCACGCTTTTTCATGGCGCCGCCACGGCCTTCAGTGGCTTCCATCAACTCATTGGCCAAACGAAGCGCCATGGATTTCTCACCGCGCTTACGTGCAGCTTCTTTAATCCAACGCATGCTCAAGGCCAAACGACGCACCGGGCGCACCTCAACAGGCACCTGGTAGTTCGCACCACCCACACGGCGAGATTTCACCTCAACCATGGGTTTGACGTTGTTGATAGCCATGGTGAAGGCTTCTAGCGGGTCTTTACCTGGGTTTTTCTTCTCAATCTGCTCCAGGGCACCATAAATGATGCGCTCTGCAACAGCTTTTTTGCCGCCTTCCATGATCACGTTCATGAATTTGGACAGCTCAACATTGCCGAATTTTGGGTCCGGCAGGATTTCACGTTTAGGGACTTCGCGACGACGTGGCATATTTCACCTCAATTGCTTCAGTTGGTATTTTTTCAAACACCGGGAGAGTTAAAAATAAGACTCTCACTTACTCGACCCGGACATCGGGTCACTACGCTCATCCACCGCGCCACGCGGCAAACGAACACCTTGATACTTGTAAAGCCCGGTTTATTTGGCTTTTGGCTTCTTCGCGCCGTATTTGGAACGCGACTGCTTGCGATCTTTCACGCCCTGCAAATCGAGCGAACCGCGCACGATGTGGTAACGAACACCTGGCAAATCCTTGACGCGACCACCGCGCACGAGCACTACGGAGTGCTCCTGCAGGTTGTGGCCTTCGCCGCCGATGTAGGAAATAACTTCGAACCCGTTGGTCAGACGCACTTTGGCGACTTTACGCAGAGCAGAGTTGGGTTTTTTAGGCGTTGTGGTGTACACACGGGTGCAGACACCGCGACGCTGCGGAGAATTTTGCATCGCAGGGCTTTTGGACTTGGTCGTTTCGACCTCGCGCCCCTGACGCACTAGCTGGTTAATGGTTGGCATTGAAAAACGTCCCTAAACGTTTGGTAACTAAAAAATACTTCGAAAACGTGAATCCCTTCGGAAATTCCGAAAAGCCCTCGACTATATCAGGCCAAAGCCCTGCTCGCAATTTAATTTGTCCACACAGGCCCTAAAACCCGATTCACGCTGCAATTTGGGGCTTATTTAATCCACAAACGCAGCGCATCCCAGGCGCGCCCAAAGAGTCCGGCCTGCTCGACCGCATCCAAGGCCAGCAAGGGCACATCCACCAGAACGCGCTCCCCATAAGAGACTTTCAAGACCGCCAGTTGCTGCCCTTTGGCAAACGGCGCTACCAGAGGATCGGTACGAACCACCTGTGTTTTCAATTGCCCAGCCGTCCCGGTTGGCACGGCAATCACAATGGCCTGAGGCTGCCCCAGTTTCACACTGGCGCTCTTGCCCTTCCAGACCGACGGCGTCAGCACCGCCTGGTTGGCATCGAACAGTTTGACGGCTTCAAACGCGGTGTAGCCCCAGTTCATGAGCTTTTGCGACTCATTAGCGCGGGCATTTTCGCTGGCGGCACCTAAAACAATGCTTAAAAGGCGCCGACTACCTGTGCCGCCCGATAGGCCAGGGGTACCCAGACTGGTGAACTCCCGCTTGGCGGTGGCTATAAGGCAATAACCAGCCGCATCGGTATGCCCGGTTTTCAACCCATCGACAGAGGGGTCGCGAAACAACAACAGGTTGCGGTTGCTGTCATTGGCGGCTGGCGTGCCTTCGTAGCGGTATTTTTTAATCGCGTAGAAACTCACGAAGTCCGGAAAATCACGCATCAGGCGCGTGGCCAGAATACTGAGGTCGCGCGCCGTCGTGGTATGCCCCGCCTCGGTCAGGCCTTCGGGATTTTTGTAGCTGGTGGACTTCATCCCCAGCACTTTGGCCTGCTCGTTCATCAATTGAACAAACCGCTCGGCCGTGCCACCCACGCCTTCGGCCAGCGCCATCGTGGCGTCATTGCCGCTTTGCACAATCATGCCCTTGATCAGGTCCTCCACCGGAACTTTCATCTTGGGATCAATGAACATACGCGACCCTGGCATTTTCCAAGCACGCTCACTCACTGGCAGAGTCTGCTTGAGATCAAGCTTCTTGCTGCGCAAAGCGTCAAATACCAAATACGCGCTCATCAGTTTGGTCAGCGAAGCCGGCTCCACCGGGGAGTCAATGTCCTTTTCCGCCAACATCTGATTCGCTGTGATATCGAGCAACAGGTAAGAGCGGGCAGCAATTTCTGGCGGCTGTAGTGTTTGCGCCGCAACCGATAGGCCAAGCCCGGCAATAAGTGAGATCAGTAATTTTTTCATGGGATGTCGTCAAAAATAAAAAGCTGCGGCCAGCTTAAAGAAAAGCCATCAGCCGCCTACACAAAATTAGAGCCATTCAAGGCCGGCCAACGCGTATTTTCCAGCGGTGTTGCTCAGCGCCCCATGTGTGAAGGTACCCGCAGGCGCTCCACCACCTGGCCGTTTTTCAGATGCGACTCCACGATTTCATCAATGTCGCTCGCATCCACATAGGTGTACCAAACCGCCTCCGGGTACACCACGGCCACGGGTCCCGCAGCGCAGCGGTCCAGGCAACCCGCCTTGTTGACGCGCACTTTGCCCGCGCCCGCCAGACCCGCTGCTTTCACCTGGGTCTTGCATCGGTCAAACCCTTCCTGGGCGCGATGCTGGGCACAGCTTTCTTCGCCATTTTTTCGGTCATTGAGACAAAAGAAAATGTGCCGCGCGTAGTAAGCGTTAGCGGGTGGCGTGCTCAGGGCTTCAGAGGCCGACGAGTGACTGGGGGTTTGACTGGGCGTTTCATTCATATGGAGGATTCTAGTTTTTCGGCTCCGGGGTCCAAGCCTTAATCAGCACCGTCACCACCGCCACGTAAGGCCAAAACCATCCCAGCCACTGTGCCAAACCGTGAAAGCGGATAAAACGCCCCTGCTCCCAGGCCGAGAGGGTTTGCGCAAAATAAGGACTGTCCGGCGCTTGATTGAGCAGGCTCAGGTACACCCCCAAAGCCAGCAACACCAGGGCTGTCGCGGCACGCCGGGGCACCCACAGGAGCGCCAACATCAGCACGCTGGCAACCAGCACGCCCATTTGGGCCGGCACGCCAAACCAAGCCCAAGCATGTTGCGGACCATAACTCAGCGCAGCCGACAGCCACGTAGATCCCAGTCCAGCGCCCAACACCAGAACAAAAAACAAGGCCCGCTGCCGAACCGTCCGGATGATGCAATACCCCAGCAAACACGGAATCAAAAGTCCCAGCCCCACGCACAGCAGCTCAAGCGCCGGACCCAGGGGCTGCAATTCAATATCGCGCACCGGGAGCCAGTCCAGAAAAGGGGTGTCCTCCAAGGCCTGTGACACCGCGGCCTCCAGCCGTTCCATTACCTGGCCCAACCCAAATGGCACTGAGGCCGGGAAAAGCAAAGCCAAGGGCCACAGGGCCAACAGCACCAGAATTCCGCGGGCATCGGCTACAAACCAATGCGCCCTGAACCGGTTCCAGCGCCCCACCACACCCAGACGCTCCAGCCCCCAAGCGACCAAAGCGCCAAGCCAGCCACCCAGAACATTTAGAAAAAGGTCGACATTTGACGCCACACGCACCGGCAAATTGCTTTGCAAAGATTCCATGGTCAGCGAAAGCACGCCCGTTACCAGGACGGCACGCACCACGGCTAAATGGGACTGGCCCCGCCGCAAGGCGCTTAAAGCCAGTAAAAACCCCAAAGGCATATAGCCCAAAACATTGATCGCAACATCAAAGCCGCTCCAGTAACGCGGCAAAGGGCTCGCCAGATAAGCCCAGGGGAAAATGCCCTGAAAGCGCCAACCCGAGAAGGGATACAGACTGGCATAAACCACAAGCCCCATATAAATCAGGGCAAATGGCCAGGCCGAGGTCTTGTGTACAGACATGCTGCGCTAGAAAGGCTTAACCACCACCAAAATCACTGCGGTCAGCAAGAGCAGCACGGGCACTTCATTGAACCAACGAAACCAGACATGGCTGCGGGTAGGGCCACCGCCCTCGAAGCGCCTGAGCAAAACACCACAGGCATGGTGGTAGCCCAAGGCCAGCACCACCACCAGCAACTTGGCATGCATCCAGCCATTTCCCGGCCCCCAGCCTATACCATAACCCAGCCAGAGCCACAGCCCCAGCAGCACCGCAGGCACCGCCAGCAGGGTACTGAATCGCATCAACTTGCGCGCCATCAGCAACAAGCGCGCTTGCTCTGCGACCGACTCGGACGGCACCATGGCCAGGTTGACAAAGATGCGCGGCAGATAAAACAGGCCGGCAAACCAACTGGCGACAAAAACAATGTGAAAAGATTTAACCCAAAGCATGGAGTCAGTTTAGGCGAGTTCGTGCAGACAAAAAAAACCCCAGCACAAGG
>JBIKZP010000100.1:0-7243 GCA_044354655.1 Rhodoferax sp.
TGCCAGACTGGCGGCCTTGAGCTGGGCCAGCAGGGTGCGCTGCCCCAGCGCGCTGTCAAACTGCCAGTCCGGCCGCACGGTCATGCTCAGGACGCCTGCGTTGGGTAAACTTTTCAGGCGGGCCTCAAAGGTCGGGGTGGTGCCGGCGCTGAACAAGAGCTCGCCGGGGTTGATGCGGGCCACCCATTCGGCCACTTCGTCGGGTGCACATTCGGCCAGGTTCACCTCGCCTTGGGTCACGCTTAGCCAGGCCAGACCGCAGCTGTGGCGTGGCCCCTGGTGCACCGCCAGCAGCAAGGATTCGGTCTTGTCGTTGAGCAGTTCCAGGTCGGTCAGGGTGCCGGGCGTGACCACGCGCACCACTTTGCGATCCACCGGTCCTTTGCCGGTGACCTCGCCCACCTGTTCGCAAATGGCCACCGACTCGCCCAGCTTGATGAGCCGCGCGAGGTAGTTGTCCACCGAATGAAAGGGCACGCCCGCCATCACCACCGGCAGGCCCGCCGACTGGCCGCGCTGCGTCAGCGTGATGTTGAGCAGGCGCGCAGCTTTCTCGGCGTCGGCATAGAACAGCTCGTAAAAGTCCCCCATGCGGTAGAACAGCAAGGTGTCGGGATAGTCAGCTTTCAGGCCCAGGTACTGGGCCATCATGGGCGTATGGGGGGCGGCAGGTGAGGTCATTGGGCTGAAGTCTAGCAAGCTCAGCCCCTGGCACCTCCCGAACCCGAATGAAGCAACACCATGCACCCACCCAGGGCACATGGCTTGCCTGGGGCAGGGCTCAGTAGTGGTAACGAGCGGTCAGGCTGGCGTTGCCAACGGTGTCGGTACGGTCGCCGGCAAATGTCATGTTCTGGGCTTCGTATTGCAAAACAGCAGACCATTGTGGGTTGATCATGTATTGCACGCCCACCCCGAGGGCCAGGCCAAAGTCTTTGTTGGTGCCCGCCACAATGCCGCTGGCGGCGTCAGACGAGACTTTGGTGTAGCTGTAAGTGCTCCCCACTTTACCGATCAGATTCACGGCGGGGCTGGCGGGGTATTTGCCGACCAGGCTGAAGTTAATGCCTTTGGCCCGCGTGGTGCCGCCTGCATTGCTGACCCAGCCGTAGTCGGTGTAGCCCACTTCTACGCCCAGGTTGGGGCTGAAGAAGCCGCCGCCGCGCACGATGTAAGAGGTGGCATTGTCTTCAGAGTCAAAGCCGCCCAAGCCCTTGTCCTGCGCGTAGTAGGAGAGGCCCAGGCCGAGCTCTGCATAACCGCTGCCAGGGGTGAAGCCCATCATGGTTGTGCCGGAGGTGCTGCTTTGCGCTTGTGCGCCAAGGCTGGCCGTGAGCACGGTGGCGGCCAGAAGCCAGAGTGACTTGGCACGGTGACTGGTATGGTGTTTCTTTTTCATGAAATTTCCTTGCTAAATTGACTAGAACAATGTGCCTGCATCACAACGCTTGGCACACAGTCAGATTAGCGGCCGACTCTTCTGAAGCCCATGCGGCATGCCACCTTCCAGGTGATCGATGAAAAAACTGTGATTTAGTTGGCAGCGCGAAAGGGGCGGCTGTTTCTTCCAAGCAACACCCGGGCAAAGTCTAGGAAACGCCGGGCTTCAGGGCCTGTCGCAGGCGCTTCTTAAATGGAAGCGCTCCAGCGCTCGTTCCAGTCCCGCGCCTTGTCGGTGTCGCGGCGTTCGCGTTTGGTGGGTCGGCCTTGGGTCAGGCTCATGGCGGGTTCTGGGGCCAGTCGGCGTTGCTCGGCGGCGGCGGCGCGCGCTGTCACGGACTCGGGGGTTTCGGTGAACAGCAGGGCGGCTTGCGGTGCTGGCCCGCGTTTGTCGCTCACAGCCCGTACCACCACGCTGCGACTGATGACACCGGTGCGCACCAGCACCAGGTCGCCGGCCTTGACTTCACGCGCAGGTTTCACAGCCACACCATTCACATGCACCCGGCCCTTGTCGATCTCTTCACTGGCCAGGGTGCGGGTTTTGTAGAAACGGGCGGCCCACAGCCATTTGTCGATGCGCAGTTTTTCCATGTGAGATTTCCTTCGCGTGATTTGGCTCTACTTGAGTTTTAAAGTGCTTTTTGAATGGCCGCCACCAGGCTGGCGTTGTCGGGCTGGGTGGCGCTGGGGTAACTGGCCAGGACTTTGCCCGTGCGGTCAATCAGGTACTTGTGAAAGTTCCATTGCGGCGTTTTACCGGTGGCTTGTGCCAAGGTGTTGAAGAAGGCATGGCGTTGCGGCCCTGTCACCACGGTTTTGGAAAACATGGGGAACTTCACGCCGTAGGTGTTGAAGCAAAAGTCGGCAATCTCCTTGGCTGAACCGGGTTCTTGCTGGCCAAAGTCGTTGGAAGGAAAGCCCAGTATCACCAGACCGCGTGCCTGGTACTTGGCGTAAAGGTCTTCAAGTCCCTGGTACTGGCTGGTAAAGCCGCAGTAACTGGCGGTGTTGACGACCAGCACCACCTTGCCTCTGTATTGGCACAGGTTTTGCGGCGCCTCGTCTTGCAGACGTTTGAAGGTTTGGTTCAAAAGCGCTGGGCAGTTGGCAACGGGCTCTCTCAACGCGCCGTCCTGAATTTGTACTTTGGCCTGGGCCGCAGACGCGCCCAGGACAGTCAGAGCCAGCAGCAGCCTGAAGGCCATGGCGAGACGCCTGGAGATGGTGTGGGCAAACATGGTGAAGTACCTTGAAGGGCAGGGACGTGGCATGGAAGTGGCATGAAAGTGGCAGTGTAGGCGCTGGCCTAGGCGGGTGGGTGGGTAGGGTCGGATTTATCCGGGTGGGCCAAGCGGCAGGCGCACAGTCGCGTCCAGCCCGACGACCTGCCCGTTTTCCTCACGGGGGTCCAGGCTGATGCTGCCGCCCAGGGTCAGCACGATTTCACGGCAAATGGCCAGGCCCAGGCCAGAGCCTGAACGGGCTTCTCCTGCGCTAAAGGGCTGGAACAAGCGCTCGCGCAGCTCGTTTGAAATGCCCGGCCCGCTGTCGCTGATCCGCAGCACGGCGTGGAAGGCATCGCAGTCCAGGCGCACGCTCAAGGCGCCACGCGCCGGTGTGAAGCGTATAGCGTTGTGCAAAAGATTGCGGGTGAGCTCACGCAGCATCCAGTCGTGGGTGGTGACCGGTGCCGGGGTGCTGGTCAACTCAAAGTCCAGGTCTTTGCTGGCGATCAGGGGCGACACATCCAGCGCCACCTCGCGCACCACGCCAGCCCAGTCCACCGCGGTGGTACTGGCCTGGTGGCGCAGTTGCGCCACTTTGGCCAGCGACAGCATCTGGTTGGCCAGCACGGTGGCACGGTCTACCGTGTCGCTGATTTCCCGCAAGGCCTGCTGTGGCGCTACGTCGCCGCGCAAGGCCGACTGCACTTGCACTTTGAGCACGGCCAGTGGCGTGCGCAGTTGGTGCGAGGCGTCGCGCACAAAACGCTGTTGCTGCTCCAGCAGCTTGTGCAGCCGCGCCATCAGGTGGTTGCTGGCCTCCACCAGCGGAACGAGTTCGCGCGGGGCGCCCGGTGCCAGCAGCGGTGTGAGGTCGTCGTCCGAGCGGGCCTGCCACTGCGCGCTAAGCTGGCGCACCGGCCGGGTGGCGCGCTGAATCACCCCCACCACAATCAGCGCAATGATGGCCACCAGCAGGGCTTGTCGCCACAGGGTGTCTATCAAAATCTGGCGTGCCAGGGTGTGGCGCAACTCCAGCGTTTCGGCCACTTGCACCACGGCCATGGCGCGGGCGCGGCCCATGGCGACGGGTTGCAGCAGCACCGCTACACGCACCGGGTCGCCGCGGTAACTGTCGTCATAAAAGTCCACCAGGGCGGCATATGGGCCGGTGGCGGGCAGCTCGCCATGCCACATGGGCAGGTCGCCAAACCCGTCTATCAGCTCGCCTTGGGTGTTGGAGATGCGGTAGACCATGCGGCTGCGGTTGTCGGCCTCAAAAGTTTCCAGCGCGGCATACGGCACGGTGGCCCGCAGTTGGGCGCTGGCGCCTTCGCCCTGCGCTTCAATGCGCTCACCCAACGCTTTGGCCGAAGCCAGCAAGGTGCGGTCGTACGCCGTGTTGACGGCGCCCAGCGCCTGGCGGTAAAGGCTGAAGGTATTGGCCAGTATGAAAAAACCAATGGGCAGCAAAATGCCCAGCAGCAAGTAACGCCGCAGTGAAAGGGCACGTTGCGGTTCTGCCAAGGTGTTCATGGCGCAGGCACTTTGAGCAAGTAGCCCAGGCCGCGCAGGGTCATGAGCGTGGCGCCGGTGGGGCTAAGTTTTTTACGCAAGCGGTACACCACCACTTCTATGGCTTCATATTGCACCTGGTCCTGGCCCGGAAAAACCAGTTCAAACAGCCGCTCTTTGCTGACGGCGTGGCCGGGGCGCACCAGCAAGGCTTTGAGCAAGGCCAGCTCACGCGGGGTCAGCTCCAGCACCTGATTTTGGAAGTAAATAGCGCCGCTGTCCTTGTCATAACGCAGGCCACCGTGGTTGGACGGGAAGGACGATACGCTGGCGCTGGAAGCACCCTGCGCGTCGGGCTGGCGGCGGTGCAGGGCCCGCACGCGGGCTTCAAGTTCATCGAGGTCAAAGGGTTTGGGCAGGTAGTCGTCGGCACCGGCGTTGAGTCCTTGTACCCGGTCGCCGACGGTGCCGCGTGCCGTCAGAATCAGCACCGGGGTGGTCAGACCGCTTTGGCGCGCCTGGGCCAGTACTTTCAGGCCGTCCAGGCCGGGCAGGCTCAGGTCCAGCAGCACCACGTCAGGCGCGCTCTGGCGCCAGTGCGCCACCGCGCTGGCACCATCGGCACAAACCTCCACCGCCCAACCCAGCCGTGTCAGGGCGCGCACCAGGCTGGTTTGCAACGCCAGATCATCTTCCACCAGAAGCAATTTCATGGGCGTGACCTTAGCATGCGCTTGCCCGTGTCTGGTGGCTCAGGCCGCGGCCAGCCGCCACAGCGAGGTGACTTCTGCAGCGCGGGCGGCGTGCAGGGCGTCACTGGCATCCAGGGCTTTGGGGTGCAAGGGGCGGGCATCCAGGCGTCCCAGTACTTTCAGGCCGGCATGTTCAATGGCCGCCAGCAATTCGGCGCGCGTGCGCAGGCCGAGGTGTTCGGCCAGGTCCGACAGAATCAGCCAGCCTTCCCCACCCGGCACGAGGTGGGCGGCCAAGCCGTCCAGAAAGCCCAGCAGCATGCGGCTGCCTTCGTCGTAAACAGCGTATTCAATGGGGGCGCTGGGTCGGGCTGGCAGCCAGGGTGGGTTGCACACCACCAGCGAGGCCTGTCCCTCGGGGAACAGGTTGGCTTGCACCACTTGTACTTGTGCGCTGACCTCTAGGGTCTGCAGGTTGTCGCGGGCGCAGGCCAGGGCGCGGGGGTCCTGGTCGGTGGCCACTATGCGGGCAATGCCCCGGCGCGCCAGCACGGCAGACAGCACGCCAGTGCCGGTGCCAATGTCAAAGGCCACGAAGTTGGCTTGCTGTGTTGCTGGCAGTGGGGCCTGCGCCACCAGCCCCACGTATTCGCCGCGCACAGGAGAAAACACGCCGTAGTGCGGGTGAATGCGGTTGTTGGGCGCTTCACCCAAGGCTTCAATCGCCACGCCTTTTTTGCGCCATTCGCGCGCGCTGGTCAGGCCCAGCAGTTCCCGCAGCGAGGCCACGCTGGCCACAGTGGTGTCATCCGACGCACCCCAGGCCTCGGCGCAGGCTTGCGCCACATCGGGGGCGCGGCGCAGGGGCACGCTGTAGTCGGCGTTGAAGGGCATCAGCAGCATGCCCAGGGTGCGCGCGCGCTGTGACTGCGCTTGCCGGTGCAGGTGAAAGGCCTGGGCACCGGTGGCTGGGGCTGCAGTTGCAGCTTTTTGGCGCGTTCGCTGCGCGGGCTTGTCGATGCGCCGCGCCAGGGCCTGTAACAGTTGGCGGGCATTTTGAAAATCACCGCGCCAAAGCAGGCCAGTGCCTTCGCAGGCTAGGCGGTAGGCGCTGTCGGCGGAGGTGGTGTCATCGGCCAGCACCACGCGTTTAGGGGGCGGGGCGCCTCGTTCGGAGCGCCATAAGGCAGAGCAGGCCTGGCCTTTTTCCGTCCAGCCAATGTGCGGCGGCAGCAAGGCGGGTTGCAGCGTGCTGGCTGTGCTGGCGGGGGCGGCAGAAATTGGGGGCATCAGGCAATCCATGGTTCAAGTCTTGGTTGAATCCATTTAAACAGATGGCCGAAATAGCCCACGAAATAAGCGTTTAGTTCGGGATTTCCCTAGTATTTAACCGGCGGATGGACAGCTAACTGACAGCCAGACCGCGCACCATTGAGCTGTTTGATAAACCCATAGGAGACTTTGATGCGTCGCGATACCTTTGTGAAATCCATGCTGGCCCTGGCCGCTACCGGTGGCTTGCCTTTGTCGGCCTTGGCCGCTACCAATGTCAAGATGATGATTCCCGCCAATCCAGGCGGTGGCTGGGACGGCACAGGCCGTGCCTTGGGCAAAGCGCTGATGGATGCCAAAGTGGCTGACACCGTCACCTATGAAAACAAGGGCGGAGCCGCAGGCGCGCTGGGCTTGGCCCAGTTCGTCAACGGTAGCAAGGGCGACCCCAACGCCATCATGATCATGGGCGCGGTCATGCTGGGCGGCATCATTACCGGCAAGCCCCCCGTGTCACTGAGCTCGGCCACTCCGCTGGTGCGCCTGAGCAGCGAGTACAACGTGTTTGTGCTGCCCGCAAACTCCCCTTTCAAGAGCATGAAAGAGGTGATCGAGCAACTCAAGAAAGACCCTGGCAGCGTCAAGTGGGGCGGCGGTTCGCGCGGTTCTACAGAGCACATTGCCGCCGCCATGCTGGCGCGTGAAGCCGGTGTTGACCCCGCGCGTATCAACTACGTCGCTTTCCGGGGCGGCGGTGAGGCTACTGCCGCTATTCTGGGCGGCAACGTCACCATTGGTGGCAGCGGTTACAGCGAGTTCTCCGAGTACATTACCGCCGGCAAGATGAAGGCCATTGCGGTGACTTCGGGCGCGCGTCTGAAAGACATCAACATTCCCACGCTCAAGGAGCTGGGCTACAACGTCGAAATTGGCAACTGGCGCGGCGTGTATGGCGCCCCTGGCATCACGGCTGTCCAGCGCAAGGCGCTGACCGACATGCTGCTCAAGGCCCTCAAGTCCAAATCCTGGGCTGACGATCTGGTGAAAAACAACTGGACCCCAGCCGTGATGTCGGGCAAAGAGTTTGAAGATTTTGTG
>JBIKZP010000101.1:0-7197 GCA_044354655.1 Rhodoferax sp.
GTCAGCGCAAGACCTTTGGTCAGACACTGGTGAACCACCAGGTGGTGCGCCACAAGCTGGTGGACATGAAGATGCGCCTTGAATCCACCCGCGCCTGGGTGCAGGCGGTGACCGTGCAGGCCGATGCCGGCGTGATGGACGCCGACTGGGTGGCGCAGGTGTGTCTGTTGAAAAACCACGCCACGCAAACCATGCAGTTCTGCGCCGACCAGGCGGTGCAAATTTTGGGTGGCATGGGGTTTATGCGCGGCACCCAAAGTGAGCGCATTTACCGCGAGGTGAAGGTGATGATGATTGGTGGCGGGGCCGAAGAGATCATGAAGGAGTTAGCGGCGCGTCAGCTTGGTCTGTGACAATCAAGCCATGACTCCCACATTGAAAAACGCCACAGCGCCCCTGCCTTCCCCTGTTTTTGAAGCGGAATTTATTGCCGGGCTCAAACAGCTTTTTGAAGAAAAAATTGTCTTCAACCAGACCCTGGGACTCAAGATCACCGCCATTGAGCCGCAGCAGGTGCGTGCCCGCATCACCATGCGGCCGGAACTGGTGGGGCATTACGGCTTTAACCGAGTGCATGGCGGTGTCATCAGTGCCGGGCTGGATGCCATGGGTGGCTTGGCCGTGATGGCCGCCATAGGCGCACGCCACATGGACGAGCTGCCAGCCCAGCGGCTGCACCGTTTTAGCAAACTGGGCACCATCGATTTGCGCATTGATTACCTGCGCCCCGGCATCAGCGATTACTTTGAACTCCGCGCCGAAGTCATGCGCCTGGGCTCGCGTGTGGCTTCCACCCGCATGGAATTTCTAGCCGCCGACGGCAAGCTGCTGTCTACCGGGGCTGGGGCTTACATCGTTTCCTGAGCCTTATGGATGGTGTTGCATGCCCTTAACGATTCACACAGGTTATTTACCCGGCGCCATTGGCCGGGTTGCCGAACTCCATGCCCAGTACTACAGCAAGTTGGTGGGGTTTGGCCTGCCATTTGAGGCCAAGGTGGCGCGTGAGCTGGCCGATTTTTGTGAACGCTACGACCCCCAGCGCGATGCCTTGTGGCTGGTGCTGCAAGACGGCCAGGTGGAAGGCTCCCTGGCCATTGACGGCACCCATGCCGACCAGGACTGCGCGCACCTGCGCTGGTTCATCACCTCTGACAAAGTGCGCGGCACCGGGGTGGGCACGATGCTGCTGAGCTTGGCGATGGACTTTTGCCAGTCGCGCCACGACGGCCGGGTGTACCTCTGGACCTTTGAGGGCCTTCATGCGGCCAGGCATTTGTACGAAAAGGCCGGGTTTCGTCTGCAGCATCAGCAACGCGGCCAGCAATGGGGGACCGAGGTGAACGAGCAGCGTTTTGAGCGTGGCGGCTGAGAGGCGGCGTCACTCGATGTCACCGGCCGTCTTCATGCCGCGTTGACGTCCCATGCCGTTGAGGCGGGTTTTACTACGCTGTTGGCCCAAAGATGTAACGCCTAACCTTGCGTTTCCAAAAATAATCAAAAATAGATGTCCGTATGGTGGCGGGAGCCGTCGTTCAATGATTGAAGTTGAGCACCCGCAATATGGCGAGGAACCGTCGTCGGTGAGTGACCGGGTCTGAGTGATTAAAAAGTCATCGCTATCACTCCAGACAACTGACATTCTTCTTCGTCTTCGATGTGCCCTATTTGGAAGTCCTACAGCGCACAGCCAGTATGGGAAAGACGTGGTCAAAGAAGCGGGATTCCGGGTTCGTGGTGAAGCCACGCGGACATGGGGCTTGGGTGGGTGTTGGTCGCCCAGGCCGGGCAACTCTGACTGAGCCCGGCTTTTCACCTCCGCTCAGATCGACGCCTCTCTGCTGCGCCGTCCAGTCATAACTCGCAGCGCGATCGGCACCACCAGCATCAGCCCAGCCGCGATCCACAGGCCAATGGTGATGGGGCTGCCCACCAGGATGTTTGCCTCACCGTTGCTGATCGACAGCGCACGGCGCAGATTCTGCTCCATCATGTCGCCGAGTACAAAGCCCAGAATCAGCGGCGCCATCGGAATGCCCTGCTTGCGTAGAAGGTAAGCCACGAAGCCCAGGCCGCTCATCAGCACCAGGTCAAACGTGGTGGCGTGCACCGCGTACACGCCCAAGCTGCTCACAGCCACAATGCCGGGCACCAGCAACCAGTTAGGCACACTGAGCACCTTGGTAAACACACCCACCAGCGGGATGTTCAGCACCAACAGAATCACGTTGGCCACAAACAGCGAGGCGATCAGGCCCCACACCAGATCGGGCTGCTGGGTGAACAGCGCGGGGCCGGGCGTAATGTTGTAGAGCGAGAGCGCGCCCACCATCACCGCCGTGGTGCCCGAGCCGGGCACGCCCAGCGTGAGCATGGGCACAAATGAGCCGGTGGCAGCCGCGTTGTTGGCCGCCTCGGGCGCGGCCACACCACGGATGTCGCCTTTGCCGAAGGTATCTTCCTTGTCGGTCAGGCTTTTTTCCATGGAATACGTCATAGCGCTGGCGATGGTGGCGCCCGCGCCAGGCAGCACGCCCACCGCAAAGCCCACCACGCTCGAGCGTACCGTGCCCCACCAGGTCTGAGCCAGTTCCTTCATGTTGAACATCATTCGGCCGGTCTGGGTGATGATCCCAGTGCTGTTGTGGTGCTGCTCTAGCATCAGCAGCAGTTCGCTGATGGAAAACACACCGATCACCACCACAACAAACTGAATGCCGTCGGATAGGTGAACATCGCCTCCAGTGAAGCGGTAGACGCCCGAGTTCGAGTCCAGCCCCACGCACGCCATGGACAGGCCAATGAGGGCCGCCAGTGCGGCTTTGACCGGTGATTCGCCCATGAGCCCGGCGATGCAGGCAAAGGCAAAGCACATGAGCGCGAAGTATTCAGCCGGGCCGAACGACAGCGCCCAGCGCGCCAGCAGCGGCGCAAACAGCACGATACCGATGGTGGCGATCAACGAACCCACAAACGAACTCCAAGCCGAGATGGACAGCGCCACACCGCCCTGGCCGTTGCGTGCCATCGGGTATCCGTCCAGCGCAGTCATGATGGCGCCCGCGTCACCCGGCACATTGAGCAGGATGGACGAGATTCGCCCGCCGTATTCGCAGCCGATGTAGACGGCTGCCAGCAGAATCAGCGATGCCTCCGGCGGCAGTTTCATGGCAAAGGCCAGCGGCATCAGGATGGCCACGCCGTTGATCGGACCCAAGCCCGGCAGTAAGCCAACGATGGTGCCGATAAAGCAGCCCAAGGCGGCGATTAGCAGGTTGGTCGGAGTCAGGGCTACGCCGAAGCCAGCGGCGAGGTGTTGCAGGACTTCCATGTCAGTTACCTCCAAGCAAGAATGCGAGCTGGCCGGTGGGGAGCACAACGTCCAGCAGCTTGTCAAATAGCACGTACAAAACCAGACCCAACCCGGCGCCTCCGGCGAGCGACTGTTTCCAACTGCCGCCAAATGCCATGCCCACGGGCAGCGCCATCAGCGTGGTGGCCAGCACAAAGCCCAGCCACTGGAATAGCATCGCGTAGGCCAGCACGGCACCTGCGCACAGGGCGGTAGCTTTCCAGGGAACGCCGCGAAAGGTCTGAGCTCCGGCTGCGGGGCGCAGCACCAGCCAAAGGCCACATAGGCAGAGGCCACCCGCCAACAGCAGCGGAAAGGCGCGCGGGCCGACGGGTTCATAAGAAATGGCTGCAGCGTAGTCTTGCGCGGCCCAAGCCATGGCGGCGGATGCAACAACACATACCGCGCCGAGCAGACGGTCACTCATGGAAATCTCCGGGGAAGTTGGGTGGACCACCACAGACCGTGGCGCCACCGGGAAAACCAGTGGGGAAGGGCCAGGGGTTTGATCTGGCCCTTTGGCAAGCAAAGGCCTCCGACCGCGCTGAGTTTGTCGAAGGACAGGTTCAGCGCAAACGGTTCACTCTTACTTAGCGGGGACGACGTTCAGGCCAAAGTCCTCGGCCATCTTGCGGTAGCCGTCCACTTGCTTCTTGACGTAGGCGTCCAGCGGTGCGCCGGCCAGGGCCATGGGGAACAGGCCTCGCTCGTTGCGCAACTTTTCATAGGCGGGCGTTGCCAGCAACTTGGCAAAGGTATCGGCCCAGACCTTGTAGTCAGCGTCACTAACCTTGGGTCCAACGTAAAAGCCGCGCACGATGGGCCAGTCCACATCAAAGCCCTGTTCGGTGGCGGTGGGGATGTTGGCCATGTTCCCGGTCAGTCGCTTGTCGTTCATCACCGCCAGAATGCGCACCTTGGCGCCCGCCTTGATTTGTTGCCCGGCCTCGGCTGCGTCACCGGTAAACACGTGGATATGGCCACCCTGCAGCGCCGTCAACGCCTCGCCACCCCCTTCAAAGGCCACGTAACGCATGGTCTTGGGGTTCACGCCGCCGGCGCGCGCGATCAGCGCGGCTTTCATCCAGTCCTGGCTGCCCACGGTGCCGCCGGCACCCAGCACGACCTTGGAGGGGTCGGCTTTCATTGCGGCCATGACGTCTTTCAGGTTCTTGAACGGCGAGTTCTCGGCCACCACCACGGCGCCGTAGTCGGTGCCGATGGCGGCGAGCCAGCGCACGTCGTTCTCGGTGTAGCGGCCGAACTTGCCCTGGGCCAGATTGAGCAGCGATCCGCCGGAGAAGGCGACGATGGCATTGGCCGCGTCGGGCTTCTGCGCAATGATGGTGTTGTAGGCCACGGCGCCGATGCCGCCGGGCATGTACGTTACGCGCATGGGGTCGGCGATGAACTTGCCATCTTGCAGCGCGCTCTGGACGAGCTTGCAGGTGAGGTCAAAACCGCCGCCGGGCTTGGCTGGCGCGATGCACTCAGTCTTGTCGAGCGGACCGGCGGTGGCGGTGAGTGCTACGGCCGATATGGCGGCGGCGATCAATTTGGACGTGATGCTCATGAAAATGTCTCCTCGAAGGGGGGAACGCTCGCAACGGACGTGTTGCGATGAGAGCACTGTAGAAAAAGTGCACTTTCAGAACGCTTTCAGAGATGGGGGAGATTTTTCAGGGTTTACCCGCGGGTACAGCCAAGACGGCAAGGTTGGACAGAGCCATAGTGACTAGCAGCCCTCGCCCATTGTGCCCCGCTCTAACTAGCATCTCTCCGCCGTGACGCTGTGCTACGGTGCGCGCAATTGCCAACCCCAGGCCCGAGCCGGGCAGCTTACTGTGGCGGCTGCGGAAAAAGCGTTCGCCGGCACGTGCCAGTTCGTCAGGCGGCAGTCCCGGACCGTCGTCGATAACTCTGAAGCGCACCTTTTGCGCATCGGCGGTCACGGCAAGCGTCACTTGGCAACCCGCACCGCCGTGGCGGATGGCGTTGTGCAGTAGGTTGGACAGGGCTTCTTTCAACAGGCCGGATTCGCCTCGAAAGGGTAACGTGGCTGTGGGCGCGTGCAGGCCAAGGTCAACCCCCTGATCGCGGGCTATGGGCCACCAGCGGCGCACCAATTCTTCGGCCAGCTCCACCAAGTCCATCGCTTCGTATTCGGGGGCGGCACTATCAGCCTTAGCTAGCGAGAGCATCTGGTTGGTCTGGCGGATGGTTTCGTCGAGCTGCTGGCGGATGTTATCCATCACTAAGCGAACGGCGGCTGGATCGGCCTCGCGCTGGGCATAGGCCACCTGCGTGGCCAGCGTTGTCAGCGGTGTGCGCAATTGGTGAGAAGCATCGTCCACGAATTGGCGACGGGCTTCGGTCTGTTCGCGGTTGCGCTCAATGTGGTGGTTGAGGGCGTCCACCAGTGGCAGCAGTTCGGAGGGCACATCGTTGCTATTCATAGGGGTCAGGTCCTGTGGCGAGCGGGCTTCAACATCCTCGCGCAGGCGTGCCAGCGGACGCATAGCCCAAGTAATGGCAAGGCCAAAAAGCGTGCTGGCCAAGGCGACTAATAGGAAATCGCGCGCCATCGACTGCAACACCAGGCTTCGCTGGAAACCGGTGCGCGCCTCCAACGTTTCGGCTACCTGGATCACCACCCGCTGGGGTACGGGTTGGCCAGCCAGCGGCGTGACTAGCTCACGGGCGTAGCTGCCTACGCGCACCAGCTCACCGAAGTACACGCCCTCGTGAAACTGCGGCTTGCCCGAGAGCAGGGGCTCTGGCGGAGGTGGCAGGTCGGAACTGCCAATCTCGACGAGCCCATCTTCGGTGGCCACGCGGTAGTAAACTTTTCCGTTGGCGGTAAGCTCGAAGAACTCCAACATGCGGTAGGGTAGTTCCACACCCAGACCGCCGCTGGTTGTGGAGATGCTGGAGTCGATGGATTTGACCGCACCCAGCAGCGAGCGGTCGTAAGCGGCGTCGGCCGCTTCGCTGGCGGTGCTCCAAGCAAGCCAGAGTTCAGCAGAAAACACCAAAAGCAGGAATGGAACCAGCACCACCAGCAACTTCCGGCGGATGCTGCCGCCGAGCCAGTGCAGCAGGGATCGCACGGACCTTTTTCCGCCCGCGCTCACTGAACTACCCACCGTGCGGCGCTCATGGCGGGCATTCCAACAAGTAGCCCATTCCGCGCAAGGTAGTGATGCGCACAGGCGAAGCTTCCAGTCGTTTGCGCAGACGGTGCACTAATACCTCGATGGCTTCGGGGCTCACGTCTTGCTCGTCGGAGAACACGCGCTCCACCAGTTCGCGTTTGGACAGCGCTTCGCCACTGTGCTGGATCAGCGCGCGCAGCACTGCGTGCTCGCGCGGGGTGAGTGTGAGCGGTTCGTGCTGCAGGCGGAACTGTTTGGTCGCGCTGTCGTAGCTGAGCGGGCCACACGCAAAACGCGGGTGTTCAATGCCACGCGAGCGGCGGATCAGCGCGATCAGGCGAGCCTCCAGCTCGCTCAACTCAAAAGGTTTGGCCAGGAAATCGTCGGCACCACCGTACAGGCAGCTCACCCGTTCCATCAGCGAGTCGCGCGCGGTCAGTATCAGAACCGGCAGGCGTTCATCGGCCTCGCGCAGGTCGGACAGCACATCGTGCCCGCCCAGGCCAGGCAGGCCCAAGTCGAGAATCAGCGCGTCGTATTTGGTGGCCTTGAGGCTGCGCCGCACTAGGCGGCCGTCGTTCACCCAGTCGACTTGGAAGTCGCTCTGCGCCAGCGCCTTGGTCAGCCAGGTGCCCAGTTCGGTTTCATCTTCAGCGAGCAGGATGCGCATGGCCTAAGTATCACCGGGCT
>JBIKZP010000102.1:0-7152 GCA_044354655.1 Rhodoferax sp.
CACGGGCAATAGAGAAGACAGTACGAGATGATGCAAGATGGGGCGCTCAAGTAAGCCCGTGCTCAACACGGGAAAAAATGCTTTGATCGCCCCATTTTCTCCCATGCCCTTGGGGTAACTGTCAGGGCCTAGAAGCTGGCCTGCAGGCCCAGTTTCACGCTGCGTCCGGGTAGCGGAACTTTGCCAGGCGCGGTCTGGGTCAGCACAGACGTAGGCGAGTACGCCAGCGCGTCGGTCATGTTGTCGAGCCGGACAAACCACAGCGTTTCAACCGACGCGACCTTGGTGCGGTAACTCACCGCGCTATTCCACAGGGTCGTGGCCTCGGTACCGGTCTGCCCGTTGGGCACACGGGTTTGTGCAGCCGAATAGCTGACGCCCCATCGGGCAGACCACGGTCCTTGCGCCCATACCAAGGTGGCACCCAGTCGCGCAGGTGCAATGCGCGGCAGGGTCTCACCCGTATTCAGGTTGACCGCGCGGATCAAATCGGCGCGCAGTTGCAGGTCCAGCGGGTTGGCGCTGTCCAGCAGGCGCAGCGTGCCACTGCTCTCCAGTCCCGTGAACCGGGCCCGGGTCTGGATGTAGGCATATTCAGCCAGCATGCTGGCCGCGCATCCCGACTCCACCGAGGTGCCATCGCCACAGTCGGTCACGCCAGCGCCGCCCTGGCCATTGCCTTCAGCATCCCGGTTGTAGCCGGTAGCTTCTTGCGCAATGTAGTTCTTGAAATGGGTGGCATAGGCACTCACCATCCAACGATGTGCCCCTTGCTTCCAGTTCAAACCCACATCCCAGTTGGTGGATTGTTCTTTGGAAAATTTGGCATTTCCCACCTCATAGGCATGGGTGGCCAGATGCGGACCATCGGCATAGAGTTCGTAGTCTTTGGGCGCCCGCTCGGTGTAGGCCAGGTTGCTGGTGAGCTGCCAGCCAGGGCTGGTATTCCATAAGGCCCCCAGCGCCAAACTACCCGGTGTGAAGCGGCGGCTGCCCGTGCTGAAGCGGGCCACGTCGGGGTTACCCAGAGATTGAACATGGACCGACTCCAGTCGTGCCCCGGCGCTGAGTTTGCCCCAGCGGGTGCCCAGCTCTTCGTAGGCAAACAGGGCCGTCTGGCGGGTTTGGCTGAAGGGGGCGAACGCTTCATCGCCTTCAGCCGAAAAATTTGAACCCTCTACTTGTATTCCCACCAGACCATCCAGCGCGCCCCAGCGCGCGTGACGCGCTTCAAGCCGCAGGTCAGTGCCACTGCTTTTGAACAGTGTGCCCGCAGCGTCACCTTCGTATTCGGTATGTGCATAGATGCTGCGCCCCACGTGGGCTTTCACGCTTTGCACCAGACCGGGCAGGTCACGCAGTTCGCCCGCAACGGCCAGGCGGTGGGACTTCATGCCAATCGTCACCTCGTCTTCGGCCACCGTACCGTAGTGGCTGTTCAGCTCACTCAAGGACGCGCCCAGAAAACCCTGCTTGAAAAACACCGAGCCGCCCACGGCCAGTCCATCGCTGGTGCTGGCAGAGTTGCATATGCGGCCCGCCAGACTGGCCGATCCGGGCTTGCTGCAGGGCAGTTCAAGGGGCACCCCGACATCGCTGGTGTTGCGCTTGAACACATCAGCATGCAAGGCGTAGCGGTCATTACCCGCTTCGAGCATCAGACCGCCGCTTTTCTCTGCATTCGCGCTGGCCAGGTTCAGGTTGGCCTTGCCATTGATGCCGCCGGCGGCGTCATACACAGCTTCGCGCGCGATGCGGTTGTCAATCACATTGACCACACCACCCACCGCACTGCCCCCAAATTGCAAGGCGCCCGGGCCGCGCAACACCTCAATGCGCTCGGTGCTCAAGGGCTCAGCGGTCACGGCGTGGTCGTAGCTCAGGCTGGACACGTCGAGCAAGGCGGCACCATTGTTCAAAATTCGAATGCGGTCACCATCGAGCCCGCGAATGATGGGGCGACTGGCATTGGGACCAAAGTAGGTGCTGCTGATGCCGGGCGTGCCGTCCAGCGTTTCGCCCAAAGTGGTTTGGGCGCGCAGCAACAGTTCGGTGCCAGCGTACTGGCTCACGGGTACGATCAAATCGGCCGTGCCCAGGGGGTTGCCCGTGATGGTGACGGGGGCCAGCGTGGCCTGGGTTTGGGTTTGGGGTTGGGGTTGGGTTTGCGCCTGGATGGGGGCTGTCGCAGAGGCAAGTGCACCCAGCGAGACAAGCGCTCGAAGTAAATGAGTCATGAAAGGTCCGTTGAATCAAAAAAATACACAGCCACCCGCACGCAGGTGCGGCAGGCAGCATTGAACTAGGCTGAGGGATTCAACAAACCGAAGGCGGGCCTCGTGCTTCAAACAGCGCATGCCAACGCGCCACAGCCAGACCCGTCTGGAGAGAAAAAACAAAGGGGCTGATGGCCAGCGGCAGCGCCATGACCGGTAAAGCCGGCAAACTGTCCAGGTGGCTGGACTGGTCAAATAAGCGGCACTGCGGGTCTAGGTCATCACTGGCATGCCCACTGAACAGCTGATCAAAGAAGGTCTGATGCGTGAGCGCTGGCGCATCGTCATGGGCGTCGTCATGCGTTGCTTCATGGGCTGCAACATGGGCTGTGTCATGCACAGGGGCATGGGTGAGCCCATGGCCTGAACCATGAACCACACCGTGGATCAGGCCCAGGGTTTGCGCCAGCAACAAACAAGCCATAAAAACCCAAAGACCGTGAAGCAGAGTCTTGCGCCAAGCCGGCGCCATAGGGTTGTCAACTACCACGCTGGCTAGGGCCCGAGTTACTTCACGGCAACCGCGTCGGTCATGCGGTAGTACAGGCCATAGGGGTCGTCGTTGAGCACGGCAAATTTACCCTCAACCACCACCGCTTCGAGCGAGTATTTGATGGGGGTTTTAGAACGAACCTCCACCATGCTCTCAGGCCCGCCAGGGGTGCAAAAGGAGCAGCTCAGCGGCACGGAGCTGATTAAAAAATGCTTCTGTTTTTCACCGGGCTCCAGCGGCATCATGAAGCCTTGAATGCGCTGGGTTTTTTGGTTCAGTGCCGCCACGGGTGCCGGGAAAGCCGGCAACAAACGGTTTTTGACCGACTTGGTCTTGACGTCGGTCAGCATGGACCACGGCAACACATCGCTGCGCGGTACCAGCGGTGCAAACAGGCTGTTGGGGCTGTGCACCCCGGCACCAGTTCCGCTACTTCCAGGAGTTCCGCTGGGCAGGGTCGCACCCTCAATGGGGGCCGTGAGTTGCGCACTTGCCGTACCAACCGCCAAGGCCAGCGCACAGAAAAGAATGGCCGGGATTTTATTCATACCTGTGTCCTGCTTGGGTTCAATGTTCGTGCTTCATACCGCACATTTTGCCAATGGCCAGGCCCTTGCAGGCGGCCTGTAATTCCTTGGTGCAAACCGCTTCTTTTTTACCCGATTCCAGGCATTTGGCTGCTGCTTCGTGCGCGGCGGCCATGGCGCGGTGGCGCTCGATATCGGCTTTGATTTCTTTGCTGCCATGGGCATCGGCCGCCACGGCCAAGGTGGCAAACAGCAGGGAGGCCGCCAGGGCCAGGATTGTATTTTTCATAATTTACCTTGATTGAAGAAGATCCAGAACGCTCACCCGGTAAGCACCCAGCGCCGGCACCAGGGCGGCCAACCCGGCCACCCCCAGCGCCATCACAGGCACCCACCCCAACTGAGCCGGCCACACCAGCCCACCCAATAACATCGAATTATCCAGTTTCAAAAACCAGCCCAGCACAGCCGCCAAACCCTGTCCCAAGGCCAGCCCCAAAGCGGCAGCCAGCAAACCCAGCCACAAGGCCTCGCACAACAACAGCGTGGCAATGCGCCACGGTGGCGCGCCCACCATGCGCAACAGGGCCAGGTCACCACGGCGCTCACGCACCGCGTGCCACAAAGCAATGAACACGCTCAAGCCGGCGGTCAACAGCAACACGCCGGCCAGGGCGCGCAATACATCGGTGCCAATGCCCAGCATGTTCAGCAGCCGGGTAATTTCCAGCGCGGGCGCTGCGGCCTGCAGATTGGTTGTGGTGTTCACAAAGCGGGGAAAGGTCAGCGCAGCCAGGGGGGATTTGTACTGAATCAACGCCATCGTCACTTCGCGCTCGTCGGCCAAGATCTGGCGGTCTTCGTCGTCCAGCGCCGTGGCGTCTTCATGCACGCGCCAGACCGAGGCGGTGTCGGTCAGGATCAGCCGGTCAAGTACACCGCCACTGGCCGCCAGAATGCCAGTGACTTGGTAGGCGTTGTCACCGTGGGCATGGCCGCCTGCGCCCAGGCCGTGCGAACCCACAAAACTGTCGCCCAACTTCAGGCCCAGTTGCCGCGCTGCCGTGGCCCCCAGCACCACTTGCATGGGCTCGCGCCAGATTTGCCCTTGCGCCAACTCGGCTTGGTAGAGCGTGAGGTAGGCCGGTGAGGTGCCCACGATACGAAAGCCGCGCAAGTTATCGCCCAGGCTGATGGGGATCACGCGCGCCACCAGAGGGTGGGACTGAAGCGCCTCCACCTCTTTGATGGGCACGTTGCCCGGGGGCACATCCAGGTGCAGCACGCCCGACAAAATCAGTTGCATGGGGCTGCCCTTGGCACCCACCACCACATCAATGCCGGCCAGGTCACGCGCGAAGGCCGTGCTGAGTTGGTGGCTCAGCAGTATCAAAAACGTGATGGTGGCCAGGCTCAGGCTGAGCAAGAGCACGTTGAGAGCGGTGCCCAAGGGTCGCGACCAGAGGTAACGCCAGCTCAGGGCCAGGGTTTTCATACGGTGTCTTTCAGGGCGCTACGCTGCGCCAAGCGCAGGCTCTGTATGCCTGTTGGCCCTGGGTTGCTGGCGGCAAGGTAGGCGTTCACCCGGGCATCGTGGGTGGCAATCACCAGCGTGGCGCCGTGCGTGCGGGCCGTGCTGAGCAGCAGGCCCACGGCATCGGCGGCGGCGGCATCGTCCAGACTGGCGGTGGGTTCATCGGCCAGGATGACACGCGGCTGCAGCAGCACCGCACGCGCCAGCGCCACGCGCTGCGCCTGCCCCCCCGACAACTGCGCAGGGTAGCGCTGCGCCAGGTCTTGAACGTCCAAGGCCCGCAAAGCGGTGGCAATGCGGGCTGGGTCATCTGGCAGACCACACGCCCACAACACCAAGGACATATTTTGTGCCACCGTGAGAGCGGCGCTCAGGTGCAGTTTTTGCGGCAAAAACCCGATGGCTTGCGCGCGCCAGGCGTCAGTCGCCCTGGGTTTCAGACCATCGAGCGCTTGCCCGGCCACCGTCAAAGCGCCCGAGGTGGGCGCCATCAGCCCCGCCACCAAGGCCAACCAGGTCGATTTACCGCAGCCCGACGGCCCGGTGAGCAGCAGCACAGCGCCTTGTGCGAGGTTGACATCTGGAAAGACCAGCGCAGGGCCAACGCTATATTGGTAATGCAATTGCACCGTTTGAATCATGGGGCAGCGGGCGCCGTACCGGTGGCGCAATCAATGCAGACGCCGCGTACGGCAAAGTCCAAACTCATTCCTTGGTAACCCAACACCGTCAGTGCTTCAATAGCCGACTGGGCGGCGCGCTCCAAGTCCTGTGCACTGGCTTTCAAGGCACTCGCCAGGGGGCTGTCTCGGTGGCAGCTTTGGCACTCAAAGTGCGGTATGGCATGCACGCTGGCCGGCATGGCCTGGTAGCGTCGCACCCGGTTGGTATCTACCCGACAAAGCAGCAAGCCCACTTGCGTGAGTCTGTCAATCAGCCGATACAGGGTGACGCGGTCCAGTGCAATGCCCTGATCCAGCGCGTGCTCTCCTTGCAAAGCTGACAGCAACTGCGCGTGGGTGTAACTGGTGTCGGCATGGGCCAACAGCCACCCGAGCACCAAGCGCGACGCAGTGGTGCGCCGCAATCCGTGGGCCGATAACAAGGCATCTATCGGATCAGCTGCGCTATCTGGTGTGGAGGTCTGACGAGCCATCAATCAGGTTCTTTAATTAGAAAAATCATTGATAAAAATCATAATCGCAACTAAGTTGCATTAAACTATACCGCAATCTAGTTGCATTATGACCGCAGCTTGGTGTATTTCATCCCTTTGCACATAAACATGGGTCTACATGGCACACGACAAGACACCCGAGATGACCCACAAGTTTGGGAGCGCTTCAAAGCCCGGGCCTAGCGTACTCACATGGTCAGCCGGACGGCGTACGTTGACTGTATTTCCCCTGGTCATCATATTGTGGGCTGGCGTCGGCTGGGCCCTGCTGGAAGTCACCCCATGGTGAGGCTGGACAATCTAACCGTGACCTACCAGGCGCACCCGGCGCTGCACCATGTGAGCGGCCATTTTTCTACGGGTTCTATGACAGCCGTGGTTGGTCCTAATGGCTCAGGCAAAAGCACTTTGCTGAAAGGCATCGCTGGGCTGTTGCCACTTCATGGTGGAAAAATCCACGGGGCACTGACAGTCAGCATTGCGCCCAAGCACATTGCTTACTTGCCGCAATTCAATGCTATCGACCGCAGTTTTCCAATCCATGTGCGCGACTGCGTACTGCTGGGTTGCTGGGGCAGCGCAGGTGCGTGGGGATCTATTACAACGGCCATGCAGGCACGCGCAGACGCGGCACTGCGGGCCGTGGGGCTTGAAGGATTTGAGCGACGCAGCCTGGATTCACTTTCGGGCGGGCAACTGCAGCGCGCCATGTTTGCACGTATGTTGATACAAGATGCGCAGCTCTTGTTGCTAGACGAGCCGTTCAACGCCATAGACAGCAAAACCTGCACCGACTTGCTTCTCTTGCTGCGCTTGTGGCAACGACAACAGCGCACGGTCATTGTGGTACTTCATGATCAAGCGCAAGCGCGCCAGTATTTTCCAGAAACGCTGCTGCTGGCGCGTGAGGTTGTCAGCTGGGGGGCCACGAAAGCGGTGCTGACTGAGCCCAATTTGCACCGAGCCCACACCATGACAGAGGCCTGGGATGAGTTGGCCGACAGTTGTGAACTCGATGCGCAGGCCTTGCAGCAGGTCATGTCATGACGGACCTGCTGACGCAGGTGCACCAACTGCTGTGGGCACCTTTTGCAGAATTCGCTTTCATGCGCCGCGCTCTGGTGGCCACGTTGGCCCTTTCGCTG
>JBIKZP010000103.1:0-7121 GCA_044354655.1 Rhodoferax sp.
ATCCTAATCAGCCATTGGTGCAGTTTGGGGTGATCGGACTCAACAAACGCCAACAGTCAACATCAAGCGGCAGAACCGCCAGGTCGGCTATCAAGGCGTGTGAGGCAAGCGGCGACTTCCCATCTTTCGCCTACAGCCTAATTGACGTATCTGGTCGTGGAGTCGGCACATTTGCATCCATCTTCAATATTCTGGGTTTAATAGATCGCCTGTTGTGTCTTGACCGGACGGCGACGGACTCGCTGAAAGTCGCTATTGGAAAAGAACTGGCGAAGGTGTATCTAACACCAACCATCTCCCGCCCCAGCTGGCAGGGGCTCGAAGAGAGTAGTGTGGATGATGAGTCTGACAGTCTAGAGCCCTCAGAGGGGGATGAAGCTAAGTTATCTGACATGGCTGAGAGGATTGAGCTTTGGCTTACAAAGACTTTTCATTTGCGAGAGAAACTGAAGCCTTCTGCGGTCTTGATCGGAAAAATTTGGACTCGCCTGTATTTCAGTCTAGAGAAAGTTTCCGATCAACAAGGCAAAAAACTAGGATCGGCTAGTTTGATGGAGTTGTTTGCCCTGTGCGTGATCAATGCCTTTTTGGTTGAAGAGTTAGATCACCACCTATTGGCTCTGAACGAAAGCGAAACTCCGATCGGGGGAATAGCTGCCATCGTTAAAGGTGTGAGCAAAGAAACTAGTGGCAAGAATGTTACTGAGGATGAACAAATGAACAGGGACAACCCGGTGGGTTCACCCAATGTGTTTGCAAGAAAATTCAGCAACACAATGTTTAATGCAAAAAACCTGCCCTTGACATTTCTAATAGCCAGTTGCCCGCTAGTTTTGGGGTTACTCGAAAAAGAGAAAATAAAATCCGCGACGCAGGGGATCAAAGCCAAAGTTGGTACCTACGATAAATTGATTGAAAAATTAAGCGCTTACGGCGCTGAGAAGGGCTACCTTTGCAACAAATCGACTTGGGAGCTCATCGAGAAGTCCCTAATTGCCGGCCGAAAATGGCCTCCTACTAATAGGATCGAAGACCAAGCTCACTCCACAGTTCGAACTGACTCAACGGCGACTGCCAAAGTGCTACGTAAAAAAAGCAGTAACGAAATCGTTATCAATCCACCTGCTAATTCAGAAAATTCAGATCAAAACCCATGACAACGCGTGTTGAAGAGCACCAATGCTCCGTACGTGCCACGCTTGCTACTTCGCTGCTTTCCAGCTACCGGGTGCTTAATCTCCTCGTCGGCACGCCGTTTCATCAGCCCATAAGCGAGCGTGACTTTCAAGAAGCTGCTTACCTGACCTATCAACCCTGGGCGGCACGGCACCCAGACCATGTTTTTCGCAGTGCCTGGAGGAAGTTTGTCAGCGATTGCCGGGCCGCATTACCCCAAAAAAACAAGGGCGAAGAACCCCATTGGGCTGCCATGGCCTTGGGCGTGATTGCTCAAGAGTTCTTGGAGCCCAAGCATGGCGTGATGGTGGTCAAGCTGAACAAGTTTGGTGCATGGCAACAAAGCGTCTTGAGTCGCATATCCGGGGTGCCCGTGCAAGCCGCGGCACAGCATGCCGCAGCGGACACGGCTTACATGGTGGGGCTCAACGGGATTCGGCCCGCCAGTCAAACTCTGCGACACAGGTCCAACCGGGCGCAGTGGGCGTCGCCCCTGCTCAGTCCGCATGACGCCATCGTGGAAGACTACATCGAGCGCGAAGGACTGCATGAAACGCACTTGCACCTGAACGGCAGCACGCATGCCGAAGCCTGTTGGCTCTTGGCATTGCTCACCCCGAAGGCAGAAGCCAAAGACTTCACCAAGGTTTGGGCCAAAACAAACGATGACGCAACGCAAAGGGTGCAAGAGATGGCCCGCACCATCAACCCCGAAATCAGCCCCAGCGTGCTTTACCAACAATTGCGGGTCGCCGCCAAGTTGCGGCAATGGTTGGTGCTTGCAGCCAATGACCGCATGACCCCAGACCAGATTTTTCCTAAGGGTTTTGACGCACTGGCTACAGGGTCTGAGTCCGATGCCCCCAACCTGCTCAATCTGCAGTGGGCGCTCTCCCCGGACAGCAACAGCCAAGATGAGGTGGCTTGGATCAGCGCCTTGCTGGCCCAACTCCAAAACCAGCCGAGCGGTGTGCTGGACAGGATGTTGCTGTGCTATCTGGTTTTGCAAAACCAGTATTACCGTTTGTTGGTGCAAAGCGAGGAGCAGTTCGGTTTTGACCAATTTCAGAAGCTCACGGATACAAAACTGCGCGACCCGACCGAAAAAAAATATTTGCATCGGTTTCAAGTCATGCATGGCCCGCAAGCTCTTCGCAGCCGAACGGGCTATTTAGAAGGGCGGTTTGCGCCTAAAGACACTCCGATTGAAAACACCGGCTTGCTTCAATCCATTTTGGGAGGGTACTGGCAATACCTTGGCCCCGAGCCCAAGCCGGGCGATGACCGCCGCAAAACGCCCCACGCCATGAGCCAGTTGCTCGAAAAGTTGGACGAGCATTTTGAAAATGACACCCGCGACGGCCGTGCCCGGCATCGGCTGGCGCTGGTGGCGCACTTTGTCAAAAAACCTTGGAGATCCACTCCGGCCAAAAAAGCAGGCCCTTATCGGTTTTATAAGCTTCGTAATGAACTGAAAACAAAAACTGCAGCCTTGTTGCGCACCCTGCATGACTACCCGCGCTTAAGTCAGTGGATGCGCGGCGTTGACGCAGCCGCCAATGAACTGCATGCACCGCCTGAGGTATTTGCTAGTTGTTTTCGCATGTGCCGCCAAGCGGGCTTGACGCATCAAACCTACCACGCGGGCGAAGATTTCCCGCACTTGTTGACGGGCTTAAGGCACATGCTCGATGCGCTGGAGTTGCTGGATTTACGCGATGGCAACCGCATCGGTCACGGCACCGCCATGGGCATATCGCCACAACTCTGGCTGAGCCGTATGCCGGGTGAACTGTTATTGAGCAAGGGCGAATGGATGCTGGACCTGCTGGGCGCATGGCGTTTGCTGCGGCGTTTGCCCGATGCAGGCAAAGAGGTGAGCCGGGTTGAATGTGAGTTGGCGAAGTCAGCCAGCTTCATTTTCGGGCGCGATGTGAGCTGTGCGGCGCTGGAGCGTGCCATGGCGCTGCGTCACCTGGACCCTAGCTTTGTCAGGGCTTCGCAAAGCAAGCGCTGGTTCTGGCAAGGTGCCTCCATGAACGATCTTTGGCGTTCAGAAGCGAAGTTGGTGCATGAAGCCAGAAGTCACAGTCAAGCTGACCTGAATTTGCTGTGGACTTGGCAAAGCGATTCAGACCTTTGGGTGCGCAGCGAAGCTATGCAAGAAGTCCCAGCAGCCTTTTTTGATGCGTCTATCTTGCTTCGCCTGCAGCAAGTGCTAATGACTGAGGTGAGCAAACGCAAGGTTGTGATTGAGACCTTGCCATCCAGCAATGTTCGCATCAGCCAGTACCAAAACTTTCAAGAACACCACGCTTTGCGCTGGATGCGTGTGCCGGGCCATTTTGCGCCGGATGATCCTGAAATCATGGTGTCTTTGGGCTCGGACGATCCAGGCATTTTTGCGGGTGACCTGAATGGAGAGTTTTACCAACTCTATGCGGCACTGCGAAAAGAGGGCATTGGCGATAAGCCCGCCCTGGATTATTTGGCCACCGTCAACGAGCGGGGACGGCAGTACCGGTTCCACGATCCCATGTTGAACTAAGTCGCTACTAAAAATTTGGAGTCGAATCTAAGTAACCTTTTTGTGTCCAATTCAGTCATGAAAAAGACGTTTTGCCACACAAAAATAGCCCCCCAATCCACCACAACTCCCCCGCACTTTCAACATGCGCTAAGGTAGCACCATGACTATTTCTTTTTGGCGCCTTGGCGGGCGCACTTTGTGGCGTGATTTACGGTCGGGCGAGCTGCGCCTGTTGATGGTGGCGGTGACGCTGGCGGTGGCGGCTTTGACGGCGGTGGGGTTTTTTGCCGACCGGCTTAAAGGCGGCTTGCAGCGCGATGCGCGCTTGCTGCTGGGGGGCGACGCTGTGATCGTGAGCGACAACCCGACGCCGGCCGACTTTGAGGCCAAGGCGCGCGCGCTGGGCTTGCAAACGGCGCAGACCCTGAGCTTCCCCACCATGGCGCGGGCGGGCGACGACAAGGGCGGGGCCACCAAGTTGGTGGCGCTCAAGGTGGTGGCGCCCGGTTACCCCTTGCGCGGCAACTTGACCTTGGCTGATCAAGCCAGCCAAGCCGACCCAACCAGCCCACCCAGCCAAACCAAAAAGGCCGCACGGCCAACCACGCGGGCCATTCCTCCCATCCCCGCCAATGGCGAGGCCTGGATTGACGCGCCGCTGCTGGAGGCTCTGGGCCTGCAAATGGGCGACGCGCTGTACCTGGGTGACGCCCGGCTGAAGGTGGCCAAAATCATCGTCAATGAGCCAGACCGGGGCGCCGGCTTCATGAATTTCTCACCCCGCGTGATGATCAACCAGGCCGACGCGCTGGCCTCGCAGCTGGTGCAACCTGCCAGCCGCGTGACTTACCGCATGGCGGTGGCGGGCGACAACAAGCAGGTCAACACCTACGTGGCCTGGGCGCTGGAGGCAATCAAAGACCCGCTGGTGCGCGGTGTGCGGGTGGATTCCCTGCAGGGCGGGCGCCCCGAGGTGGGCCAAACGCTGGAGCGGGCCGAGAAGTTCTTGAACCTGGTGGCGCTGTTGGCGGCGCTGTTGAGCGCGGTGGCGGTGGCCCTGGCGGCGCGCGGTTTTGCCGCCAACCATTTGGACGACTGCGCCATGCTGCGCGTGCTGGGCCTGAGCCAGCGCACCATTGCCGCCAGCTATGCGCTGGAGTTCACGCTGGTGGGGCTGCTGGCCAGTGCCATAGGTGTGGCTGCGGGTTATGGCGTGCACTACGTGTTTGTGAATCTTTTAGCCGGCTTGGTGGACGCGGCGCTGCCCGCGCCAACGCTGTGGCCGGTGTTGTTTGGCCTGGGCATGGGGCTGACCCTGCTGCTGGCCTTTGGCCTGCCGCCGGTGCTGCAACTGGCCCAGGTGCCGCCGCTGCGGGTGATTCGGCGTGACGTGGGGCAACTCAAACCCGCCTCGCTGGCGGTGCTGGGCCTGGGCGTGAGTGGCTTTGCCGCCTTGCTTTTGGCCGCCAGCAGCGACCTCACGCTGGGGCTGATTGCCGTGGGCGGTTTTGCCGCGGCGGCGCTGCTGTTTGCAGGCCTGAGCTGGCTGGCCGTGAAGCTGCTGCGCCGCAGCGTGAACGAGAGCACGGCCCCGCGCTGGCTGGTGTTGGCCACACGCCAAGTGTCGGCGCGTCCGGCCTATACCGTGGTGCAGGTCAGCGCGTTGGCGGTGGGCTTGTTGGCGCTGGTGCTGCTGGTGCTGTTGCGCACCGACCTGATCAGCAGCTGGCGCCAGGCCACGCCAGCCGATGCACCCAACCGCTTTGTCATCAACGTCATGCCCGAGCAGAGCGACGCTTTTACGCAATCCTTGCGCCAGAGTGGGGTGGCCAAGTTTGACTGGTACCCCATGATTCGCGGCCGGCTGGTGGCCGTTAACGGCCAGACTGTGACGCCCGAGGATTACAAGGAAGACCGTGCCAAGCGCCTGGTGGACCGCGAGTTCAACCTGTCTTACAGCGCCCGCCAACCCGGGCAAAACGAGGTGGTGGCGGGCCGCTGGACTGAGCAAGAGGTGGGCGCCATCAGCATGGAGGACGGCATTGCCAACACGCTGGGCCTGAAGCTGGGCGACACCGTGCGCTTTGACGTGGCCGGGGTGCAGACCGAGTCCAAAATTACTTCTCTGCGCAAGGTGGACTGGGGTTCCATGCGGGCCAACTTCTTTGTGATGTACCCGGTCAGCAGCTTGCCCGATGTGCCGGCCACCTTCATGAGCGCCTTTAGAGCACCGGCCACACCGGGGTTTGACAACGCGCTGGTCAAGCAGTTTCCCAACATCACCACGGTGGACATGAGCGCCACCATTGCGCAGATTCAGCGCATGCTGGACCAGGTCATCAGTGCGGTGGAATTTTTGTTTGGCTTCACGCTGGCGGCCGGTTTGGTGGTGCTGTTTGCCGCTGTGACGGCCACGCGCGAGGAGCGGGCTAAGGAGTTCGCCATCATGCGTGCCGTGGGTGCTCAAAGCCGTTTATTGCGCCAGGTGCAGCGCACCGAGTTGCTGGGGGTGGGCCTGTTGGCTGGCTTGCTGGCCTCGCTGGTGGCCACTGGGGTGGGCTGGGCGCTGGCCCGTTATGTGTTTGAGTTTGCCTGGAATGTGTCGCTGTGGGTGCCGCTGGTGGGCGCGCTCAGCGGCGCGCTGCTGGCCCTGGCAGCGGGCTGGTGGGGCCTGCGTGAGATCATGCGCCGCCCGGTGGTGGAGACCTTGCGCCGCGCGGCGCAATAAGGGTACACCCCGTAACAATTCATCTCACCTCCGACAGAGAAATACCCCCGATGAACCTTGAAGAAAAACCTGCGGCAGCCACGCCCTTTGAGTGGCTAGGGGGTGAAGCCCGGGTGCTGGCCTTGACCGAACGCTTTTACGACCTGATGGACCTGGAGCCCGGCTACCGAGAACTGCGCGCGGCCCACGGGTCTGACCTGGTCAATGCCCGCCAGCGCCTGTTCTGGTTTTTGTGTGGCTGGCTGGGCGGGCCGCAACATTACACCGAACGCTTTGGCCACCCCCGGCTGCGGGCGCGGCATATGCCCTTTCAAATCGGTATAGCCGAGCGCGACCAGTGGGTGGCGTGCATGACCCAGGCCATGCACGAGACCGAGGTGCCCGAGGCGCTGCGCATTCAACTGCAGCATTCGTTTTTTCAGACGGCAGACTTCATGCGCAACCAGCCCGAGGTGGAGAAAATTTCAGGGCTTTAAACCCTTAGACGATCCGGGACGCCATCAGCAACACCACCAGCGCACCGCCACCGCCGTCAGCGGGTTTGGCCTGCACAAAGGCGAGCACTTCCTTTTTTTGTACCAGCCAGCTGTGCACCCGGCTTTTGAGCACCGGTGCCTTGCCCGGCGAGCCCAGGCCTTTGCCATGCACCACGCGCACGCAGCGAATACCGTGCTTGTGCGCCTCTCG
>JBIKZP010000104.1:0-7105 GCA_044354655.1 Rhodoferax sp.
GCGCGTCACGGCGCCGTCCGGCCACACGGAATTAAGTCGAACGGCCGTGACGGCCACCGGCTTGTCCACACTGAATTTCAGGGTGAGCACCGATGCACCCACCAGATCGATGTCCTTGCTCAAAGGCGCGGAGTCAAAGGTCAGCGAGCCTGAGTCGTCACGCCGTTGGTCGCCGGGAAACTCCGGGCCCATCCAGATGACGCAGTACTCGCCGCTGTCTGCGCCGGTGGTTTGCGGTGAGCAGACGGCCGGCTTGCCGCCGGCCTGACGCGTCGGGTTCAAGCCCTCCTTGTTCAGGTACCAGCGCTGCATCTCAAACTGGTCTGCCGGCCACTGGTTGTCGCTGACCCAGCGCCCGGGCACGTGGCTGACCGAAGCCCCCGGGCGACCCACATCCATGATGTACGTGCGGTGCGCCGGGTCTTGCGCCACGCCGGTATCTATGCCCTTGAGCCAGTGGTCCCACCAGCGCAAGGCTTCTTGCAAAAAGCCAATACGCGGCTCGGGCACAGCAAAGTGCGGGTACTTGTGCGCCCACGGCCCAATGATGCCCTTGACCGGTGCCTGCACCGTGCGCACCAGGCGTGGCACGGCGTTGGTGTAGGCATCGTTCCAGCCGCCCACGGCCAGCACCGCGGCTTTGATGGCGCCAATGTCTTCACACACCGAGCCGCGTTTCCAGTAGGCGTCGCGGTGCGGATGCGCCAGCCAGTCAATGGCCAACAAGGGTTCAATCTCCAGGCGCTCCAGCCACATCTTGCGCCAGGCATCGCCCACGATGGCCGGGTCTGGTGAGCGCGAGGAGTAGGCCAGCATGGTGGCCGACCAGCCCATGTTTTCATTGAGCAGACAGCCGCCCTTGAAGTGGATGTCGTCGCTGTAGCGGTCATCGGTGGAGCACAGGGTGACGACGGCATCCAAGCCCTCCGGCTGGCGTGCCGCCACTTGCAAGCCGTTAAAGCCGCCCCAAGAAATTCCCATCATGCCGACCTTGCCGGTGCTCCAGGGCTGCTGGTTGAGCCAGGCAATCACGTCTTCGGCGTCTTGCAATTCTTGTTCAGCGTACTCGTCAAACATCAGTCCGTCAGAGTCGCCATTGCCTCGCATGTCCACGCGTATGCAGGCATAACCATGGCCGGCCAGGTAGGGGTGCGTCAGCGCATCACGCACCACCGTGCCGTCGCGCTTGCGGTAGGGCAAATATT
The DNA here is from genome assembly GCA_044354655.1 of Rhodoferax sp. Lineage (GTDB taxonomy): Bacteria > Pseudomonadota > Gammaproteobacteria > Burkholderiales > Burkholderiaceae_C > Rhodoferax. Next base: position 1,206 of record JBIKZP010000104.1, read on the forward strand.
CCAGAATCACAGGCACCGGGTTTTTCTCGGCATCGGTGGGCCGCCACAGGCGTGCAGCCAGGCGCGTGCCGTCGGGCAGGGGAATGAACAGGTTGGGAATCTCTTTGATCTTGCGCGGAAAGCTACGGACAGTTTTCATGGGTCAGACCTTTGCATAGGTTGGGGTAAAGGGTTGGTGTGGTTCAAATTCGGGGCAGTAGCAATCGTACATGGCCGTCCTCAGGGCGTCCCTGCATGCTGGTCGCTTGGGTGCCAGCAAAAAGCCGAGCCAGTCGCCAGTGCAAGCCCGCCAGCGAGTCTGCCGGTGCGCCATGGTCCAGCAAGGTACAGACGATCTCTACCTGACCGTCGTTGTGGCGCAAGATTTCTACCGCGCGGACCTGCGATGGCCAGTCAATCAGCGAAGCCGTGGTGATTTCCCAGAACCCGCCCAAGGGCCCGGGGTGGGGCGCAATGTGGTGCAGGTGGCGGTGCCCTACCAGCCAGGCCACCACGCAGGCATGGCGGTGCGCCACAGCGGTCAGCGCCTGCGCGTGCAAGCGCTCGGGGTCGCCGCCCTTGGTGTTGGTCAGCGAGGCCGAGCCATGGTGGCTTACCAGCACGGCCAGTCGCCCAGGCTGGGCATCCACCTCGGCCAGGCGCGCCTCCAGCCAAGCCAGTTGCTGTGCGCCAATGCTGCCTTGAAAATCGCCGGCCGGGTGGTTGGTGTCCAGCAAAATCAGGCGCACATGCTCGGTGTCAATCACGCTGTCAAGGCCGCGCTGGGCCAACTGGTCTAGCGCATAGCCCGCCGCGCCATATTGGCAATGGCTGTCGAGCCAACTCTGGCGCGTCAGGGTAACGCGGCCGGCGTCGGACGCAACCTGGCGATCATGGCCGCGAGAAAAATCGGTGGGGTGGTCTACAAAATAAGACAGTGGGTCGGCGGGGTCAAAGCCGGCGGGGCGTTGTAGCGCTTTGACCTGCCCCAGCGCAATGGCATCCAGTGCCGGGTGCGTCAACGCCGTGCCTTGGCGCAACAAGTCGTGGTTGCCCGGCACGCTGGTCCAGGCAAAGCCCAGGCCGGGGCTGTGCAGCGTGGCGCTGCACCGCTTCACAAAGTCAGGCACTTCCGGGCAGCCCAGCGCTTTCCATTGGTCGGCCACACCGGGTTCGGGGCACCAGAACGGCCAGGGTGCGCTTCCTGACGCCGCGCTGGGTTCGTGCACACCGCCTACCGCGCTCAAGCGGGTGCTGCCCCCGGCCAGGATGGTGAGAAAACTTTGCAGTTCATTGAGCTGCGCATTGTCGATGTTGTCGCCCGTGCTCAAGGCCAGGGCATAAGGCTTTTGCGTCAAGGGTGCCAGCGGATGCTGGTGCAGCGCCTGCACATGCGCAGCCAGCGCCCAGTGCGTGAGCGCCTCATAAGGCCGGTGCATGGGCAAGAGCGGCTGCCAGCGTGGGTCGTGGGCCAATAACTGCACCCATTCACAGCGCGCGGGCGACACGGTATCAATGACATGCGCATCGCTCAGGTGCAGCAGGTTCAGCAGGGAGGTGCCAGGGGTGGTGCAGGGATGACCGCCTAGGTCTTGGCGCAGCAGGTAATCGGGGGGCCACATGTTCTAAGCCATTGAGCCAAGAGTAACAATTAGGGCAGAAGTATGGTCCCTCGTTGGAACACTGTCAAACGTATATCAAGGCTTCCATTCCTTGAAGAACTTGATGCGTTCGTTATCAGGCGGGTGGCTTGAGAAGCCAATCGGGAAGTCCTCCATAGGGTCGCTGTTTCCCTTGTATTTGGCGACACGGCTGGCTATAAGTCGATCAAAAAAGACTGTCATGACGCGCGGGTGTAAATCGTTGGCGTTCAAAAATTGAGCTGCTGCAGCATCTGCCTCTCGTTCGGCTTGTCGGGAATAGTCCTGCGTCATGAGTACTGTTGGCACGGTAGCTAAAAAGCCGGTGGCATCTCCAATAATGAAGCCAAACATGGCGGTGGCAAGACCTGCCTTCACAACCATTTTGATGCCGTGGCGGTGCTGCACATGCCCGAACTCGTGTCCTAATATCCCCATGACAGTGTCTGGCTGGTCTTTGAGCATGTAAATCAATTCGTCGGTGATCACCATATCGCCACCTGGCAAGGCAAAGGCATTGGCACCCAGTATTTTCGATTTATGAAAAAAGAGTCGCCAATCAGACGCTGTTTGCTTGGGTTCAGCCCTTCGCAGCATGCTCTCGAACATGTCGCGCCATTTTTTCTGTTCAGCTTCGCTCAAATCTGATGGATCAAGCCATCTTTTTTTTAACTCGGCATAAGCTCCACGTCCCACTTTTTGCTCTAGCTCTGGTGGTAACCAGTCCACCACAACTTCACTGGCTGCGGGTAAAACCCATTTCCATGCCACCAGGACAAACGCAACAAGACAAAGTATGGCTAGCACGTTAACCCAACTGCTTTTCATCCAAGTCAACATCCAGCTTGGGGGCTTGCCATGTATTCCTACCCATTCGTCCCATTGTCGACCGTCATCGTGCTGCAAACTGCTGCCATCTGGTAAATCACACAAGCGCATGCCTGATATTCCTTGCTCTGGCCAACGTACTGTTTGAATAGAAAAGCGCTGTTCTGACCCATTTGCCAGTACCACTAAAGCATCAGACGCAAGTGAAATTATTGCGACTGTAGGGGTGAGGTGCTTGCCATCAAACCACAGCGTTTTCAATGAGTGCTTGGAAGAGGTTTCTCTTGCTGTATTCATATACCAAGGTCCAAGCCAAAAAAATCACCTGTTGCATCTCCCAACACGCCTTGAGTAGGCGTTGAGAGAGGTCCCTCCCAGCTTTCGACTGATTCAGCTACCCAAATTTGCATGGCTGACAGCCGCATCCGGTTGGCGCTAATGATGGCAAATGGCCAGAACAGACCGAGGGTCATCACAATCAGCACCCAATTTTTCAGAGACAGCCCGATATAGGCGAACCCCCCTAGATTGCTTGAAAACCGAATCCGGTCAGAGGCTGTTCCTGACCAGAGTATGTTTTGAAAACGGGCAACTGTAGAACTGTAATTAACAGTTACAACCAGAAAGTAAGCCAAACTGGCTGTCAATAAACTACGGTTAGTTGAATTCAGGTGGTATTTGTTGGGGAGCAATTGGTCTGCAAATCCCAGGCAAATTACAAGCACCATCAGCCCAAAAAAAAGTGTTAATTGAATCACGAGTAAACCGTAAAACTGCGGCGTTGTGGTTGACAGCTGGGTTCGCTCGCTGAGAAATACATAACCCCCATGTTGGTAGCGTTTGAGTTGGGCTAATAACAAAGGCAACATCAAAAGGCTCAATATAGTAATACCACCTATCAACCTAGCCTCTGAAAGAGGGAAGTCTTTAATGAATGGCGTTAGGTGTGGCAGAACTGCAATTAATAAAACCGGAAAAAAAATTGGAATCACGGTCTGGTAAGCGCCCTTGAGGTCTCCTGCAAAGGAAAAGCGAGAACCGCGCCAACTTGTATTCAGCATGCGAAATTTCAGGGAGGCTCTCCAGAGGGCTGGCCATAACACCAGAAATATCACTGTGCCAACCCAATCAAAGGCTGGCAAAAAGTACTCCGTAGCAAAATAGATTGCGCTAGTGGCCAGCAGGACCAAATGGCTTATAAACATACTTGATGGAAGGCCATGAAAGCCTAATGGGTGACCATCAATCAGGGTGTGATTATGGAAAAATCGCAGTCGCCTTGCCCTTGCGTAAGGCCAGTACAAACTCAGAGTCAACAGCGTGAGCAATAAGTTGACGATCCATATATTGAAGAACTCGCGGGAGCTGCCCGTGAATTCAATGCTCAGCCGTTTGAAACCGTTCTCGCTAGCATGCGTGGTTTCACCACTAATTGGTTCGACATTTGACATAAATACCCTCCCATTGAAGTAGCGACTTTTTGTCGCTTTTATTCTGGCAAATATACCAGTGGACTGAAGATGCCAAACGCGGTTGAAACTTTATAAGTTTGGGGGGCTTGCAGTGTTAGGCGAAACGCAATCGATGTGGTGGCACACTCTTGCATTGTTTTTTCATTTTTTCTTTGAATTTCTCTCCATCATGACCGTCTCCCATGCATCTATCCAGACACCCGCCACCTACCTCATCGGTGTAGACACCGGTGGCACTTACACCGATGCGGCCATTATTGAAGAGCGTACCCACCGCGTTATCGCCTCTGCCAAGGCCATCACCACCAAGGGTGACCTGGCCATTGGCGTGACTGAGGCCATCACCCAGGCCGTAGCCAAATTACCCCAGGGCCTGAAGCCGCAAGACATTGCCATGGTGTCGGTGTCCACCACGTTGGCCACCAATGCCGTGGTGGAAGGCCACGGTAGCGCGGTCGGGGTGGTGCTCATTGGCTTTGACGCAGCCATGGTGGCGCGCACCGGCATTGCCAATGCCTTTGCCGGCATGCCCATAGAGGTGATTGCTGGGGGCCACGACCACAACGGCCACGCCCCCCATCCGCTGGACACTGAAGCGCTGGAGCAGGCCTTGGCGCGCATGGCCGACAAGGTGGACGCCTTTGCCGTGGCGGCCACCTTCGCTGTGCGCAATGCTGAACATGAGCGCCAGGCGCGAGAGCTGATCGTGGCGCGTACCGGCAAACCCGTGACCCTGTCCACCGAGCTGTCGTCCTCGCTGGACGCCCCGCGCCGCGCCTTGACGGCCGCGCTCAATGCCCGCCTGATCTCGCGTGTTTCTACGTTGATAGACGCTGTGAACCGCTCCATGGCCGACCTGAAAATCAGCTGTCCGCTCATGATCGTCAAGGGCGATGGCACCCTGGCGCTGGCGCAAAGTGTGGCCACGCGGCCCATTGAGACGGTGCTGTCGGGCCCGGCGGCCAGTCTGGTGGGCGCGCAGTGGTTGTCGGGCTTGAATGACTTCATCATGTCGGACATGGGTGGCACCACCACCGACCTGGGCGTGCTCATCAACGGTCGGCCGCAGGTGACGCAAGAGGGCGCCGAAGTGGGCGGCTGGCGCACCATGGTGCGCGCCATTGATGTGCGCACCATTGGCCTGGGCGGCGACAGCGAGGTTGCGCTGGGCGCGCAAGGCAAACTCACCATCAACCCGCAACGCGTGGTGCCCGTGTCTTTGATTGCGCAGCGCTACCCCGAGGTGCTGGCCCTGTTGGAGGCCGACCTGGCCGATGTGGATGGCGGCGGCTCCATGCATGGCCGCTTTGTGCTGCTGCCCTTTGGCGCCAGCCAGGCCTCGCTGACGGGCGAGATATCGGCGCGCGAAGCCGAGGTGTTGCAGCGTGTCACCGAGCGCCCCCAGGCGTTCAGAAAGATTGCCACTTCCAGTAACGCGCAGCGGGCGCTGGCCTCGCTCAAGCAAAAAGGGCTGGTGCAAATCAGCGCGTTCACCCCCTCAGATGCCTCGCATGTGCTGGGCTTGCAAAATAACTGGTCACAACCGGCGGCGTTTATTGCGGCACAGCTGGGTTGCCGTTTGCGCAGCATGAAGTTCCCCACGCCCGAGCTCACCCGGGCTTATGCCCAAGACGTGTGGAGCGAGACTGTGCGCTTGACCAGCCGCGCCATTTTGGAAACCGCCTTTGGCATGAACCTGTCCAACGACTTGCTGGCCAACGCTGTGTGCCGTGGCCAGCCTGCTGTGGGTCTGGCGGTGGTGCGCATGGCGCCCAGCATGCCGGTGGTGGCGGTGGGCGGGCCGGTCAAAATTTACTATGGCGAGGTGGCTAAACGGCTCGACTGCCAGATGGTGTTTCCCGACTATTGCGACGTGGCCAATGCCGTGGGCGCTGCCATGGGCGTGGTGGCCAAGTCGGTGACGGTGCGGGTGGCGGGGGATGGCAGTGGCCTGTTTGTGCTGCACTCCACCCTGGGCACC
>JBIKZP010000105.1:0-7063 GCA_044354655.1 Rhodoferax sp.
CGCCAGTAAACCAAACTCCTTGCGCCGGGCCAGCACCTGCGCGCTGAAGCTGGCGGCCACGCCAAACAAACCCATGCCAATGGCGACCGCCTGCAGCCAATACGTCACGGCAAAGCTGCGGTCAAAAATGCGCAGCGAGGTGGCGCGAATCTGGCGCGAGGTGCCAAACTCCAGCAACTGGCCAGCGGCCTGGCCGTCCTGGTTGGCCAACAGGCGCAAGCCCTGCTCCACGTCTTGCGTCGGCGTGCCGTCTTTGAGCCACAGGGCCAGGTCGTTGGCCCGTTGGTCGCCGGTCAGGCGCTCAAACGCAGCCTTGTCCAAGGCAATCGTGCCCGACTGGCGGGCGTAGTCTCGCCAGATGCCGGCCACATAAAAAACGGGTGCAGCCGTGCTTCGTCCGGCGGTCTGGATGGTCAGGGGGGTGAGGGCGTCTGACAGCGGTTGAAATGTCTTGCCCAGAGTCGCCGCGTGCAGGTCAATGACCGCTTCGCTGACATAAATGCCCACCTGGCCAGGTGGCACCGGCAGCGGCTCGGCCAGCAGTGGCAGGCTTTGCGCCGGGTGGGTCAGGTCGCGCGCCATCAAGGTCACGGCCGGGCGCGTGGGATCCAGCAGCAGCGGCAGCAAGCGCAGGGCTTGCACGTTTTGCACGCCGGGCAATTGGCGCGCATCGTCTACAAAACGGGGGGTGAAATACGCGGTGTCGCTGGCGCTTAAGGCATTGGCGCTGCGCACGTAGAGGTCGGCGGGCAGCACGCGATCCAGCCATTGCGTGACCGATTCCCGAAAGCTCGCCACCATCACCGTCAGCGCCACCGCCAGACTCAGTGCCGCCACCACGCCACTGACGGCCACCGCTGCGCTTTCGCGCTGGCGCCGTGCCCGCTCCACCGCCAGCATGGGCAGCAACTGGCGCGCCACCCAGGGGCTGGCCCGGTTGAGCAGTGCGGCAATGAGTGTTGGCAGGCCGGTGATGCCGCCTATCAGCAGCAAGGCAATAGATAAATACGCCGCCAGCGGTATGCCCCACACCGGCGGTGCCGTGGCCAGGGCAAGCGCCAGCGCCATCAGTAAGGGGCTGATCCAGCGGCGGCCACGCAAGTCAAGTGCCCCGCCCAGCCCTTTGAGGGTTTGTGCCGGTGGCAACTGGCTCGCCTGGCGCGCCGGCCACCAACCTCCCGCCAGTGCGGCGGCCACGCCCAGCAAACCGTAGGCCAGTGCCGCGGTGCTGTCCCATTGCAGGCTGGGGGCGCTGCCGGCAAAAAAGCCGCCGCCCAGATCACCCCCCAACAGCTTCAAGGCCAGCGCTGCCAGTGCGGTGCCCACTGCCAGGCCCACCGCGCTGCCCAGCACGCCCAGCGCCAGAGACTCCCAAAGCACCAGCCGCAACCGGTTTCGCGCACTCAAGCCCAGCACACCAAGCAGGGCAAACTGTTGCGCGCGTTTGGCCACGCTCAAAGACAGCACCGAGAACACCAAAAACGCGCCAGTGAACAAGGCCACCAAGGCCAGCACCGTCAGGTTCACCCGGTAGGCACGTGACAGGTTGTTCACACGCGCTTGCGCGTCGGCCGGTGGCGCCAGCGTCATGCCGCCTGGCCAGTTGGCAGCACTTTGTAACTGGCGCACAAAGGCGGTGCGGTCGGTGCCGGCTTGTAATTTCAAATCAATGCGGCTGAGCTGCCCGCCCTTGCCAAAAAGCGCTTGCGCCGCGCCAATGTCCATCACCGCCAGGGGTGCGCCACCGGCCGCCACAGTACCGGCAACGCTGACGCTGTTAAGCGCCATGCCGCTTTGCAGTTGCAGTGTGCCGGCGTCCAACCCCAACCCCAGGCCCAGCCTTTGTCGTGCGCTGGCATTGAGGAACACGGTGGCGGGCGCCAGCAGGGCCAGTCGGTCGGCGCCGGCGTTGGGCTGGGGCATCAGGTCTGGGGACAGCCCTGCCACCACCAGCGCATCAATGCCCATGACCCGCAGGCTGACCCGCTCCGAACCCGCAACCGCCTGGGTGCTGAGCTCCAGCACGGGCGAGGCCAGCGCCACTTGGGGATGGTTTGCCAGTTGTTCAAACACGGACTCGTCAAAACTGCCTTGGGCAGCGCGAAGTTCCAGGTCGCTTTGTCCGCTGACGGAGCGCACCGCCTGAGAAAACTCGTCGAGTGCGCTGGCATTGATCAGGTGCACGGAGAACGCCAGCGCCACGCCCAACATCACCGCCACGATGGCTGCGGCGTTGCGCCAAGGGTGGTGGCGAAGTTCTTGCCAGGAGAAGGTTTTAAGCAGTTCAAGCATGGTGGGGTTCCCGATTGTGCCGCCCTGCGCAGTGCCCTGCAGGGGGCGCGCCACAACACCTTGGCCAGAGACCGGCCAGCGGGTTTGCGAATACGCAATAGCTCCTGGCCTGCAGACTTCAAAATTAAATTTGAAAAGGCAGCAAGTTCTGTGCAGGTCAGAAACCCATGAAGGATGGTCTATGAAGTTACCGGTTCATATTCAGTTTCAGGGCCTAGCCCCGTCGCTGGCGTTGGAGGAGAGCGCCAGAGTGCATGCGCGAAAGCTTGAGTTGATGGCGGCAGACATCATGGCCTGCCGTGTCCATATTGATCAGACGCAGAAACACCAGCACCAGGGATGCCCGTTTGAAGTGCGTATTGACCTGACCTTGCCCGGACGGGAGTTGGTGGTGAACCATGTGCAAAACGAAGATGTCTACGTGGCCTTGCGCGATGCCTTTGACAGCATGAAGCGCCAATTGGAAGATGTGGTGCGCAAGCGCCGCGGTCAGAAAAAGCTGCATGCGCAGACCCTGCATGGCCAGGTCGTGCGCATGGACGACTCGGGTGGTTTTGGTTTCATCCGCACACCCTCTGGCGATGAGTATTACTTCAGCCGTGACAACCTGGCCGATACGCCTTTTGAGCACCTGCAAAACGGTGTGGCGGTGCAGTTCATTCCTGACCTGGGCCGCGAGGGCTTGCAAGCCCGCCGCGTCAGCAGTGGCAAGCACCGTTTTGGCTAAAACCTACGGGTCCATTTTTAATGTCACGCACGCCTCGCCCTGAGTCGGGCTTGAATTCAAGGAGCACAACATGGGCGAACGCCTGACCGTAGGGGAGGTTTGCACCCGCAGCGTGACCATCGCTTTCAGACGGACTACGCTCACTGGCGCGGCCAAGCTGATGCGCGAGAACCATGTGGGCAGCCTAGTGGTGGTGGACGAAACCGGGGGGCTGCGCGTGGTGGTGGGACTGCTGACCGACCGCGACGTGGTGACCGACGTGGTGGCCGCTGAACTCGATCCCGCCACCTTGCGCGTTGAAGATGTGATGAGCATCGACCTGGTCACCGCCCGCGAAGACGATTCGCTGATTGATGTGATGCGCACCATGCGCAGAAAAGGGGTGCGCCGCGTGCCGGTGGTGGGCGGGCAAGGGGAGCTAATCGGTCTAATTTCACTGGACGATATGCTTGATGTGCTGTCGCAAGAGCTCGCCCTGCTGGTGGCCGCCATGGACAGTGAAGGCCAGCGCGAGCGGCAGATGCGCAAGTAGGCTTGGCCTTTGCCAGGACGGCTGCCTCACCAGTTCAGCAGGTAACTGCCGTTTCTGCGGTGGCGCAAGCTGGTGTTGAAGGGCTGGCAAGCAGCATCCAAATGGGCCCGCAGCTTCTGGCGTTGCGAATGGGTGGTGTTTTTAAGCTGGAAGCGGCGCAGTTGGAAGGGCACGATTTCAAGCTGCTGCAACTTCCCGGTGTCCGCATCGAGTTTGACGAAATACAGGCACACCAGGCGCGGGTCTATAGGCGCTTGATGGGCGATGCCCTCGTAGTCGTTGATCAGGTCGCCGCAGCCATAAAGAATCAGGCAGCCACGGTACACCTCCATCGGGCGCGGATGGTGGGACGAGTGCCCATGCACCAGGTCTGCCGCACCCAGCTCAATCAGGCGCTGGGCAAAATGGCGCTGCTCCTCTGGTATGTCCATGCCCCAGTTGTTACCCCAATGCAAGGACACCAGCACACGGTCGCCGGCTTGGCGCCATGCGCTGATGTGGGTCGTGAGGCGCTGCGCATCGGCCTCTTTCAGGTCGGGCAGCAAGGCGATGCCGCTGCGCACGGGGGTGGCGCTCCAACTGGCGGGCACGCCACAGTCCAGGGTGGCCCAGGAGAACATCAGCAGCCGCCGGCCGTCGCCCAACGGGAGCACCGCAGGCGCCTGCGCCGCCGCTGCATCGACGCCCGCGCCAGCACTGTGAATGCCCGCCTGGCGCAAGGTATGCAGGGTTTGGGTGAGCCCCGGCCTCCCCCAGTCCAGCACATGGTTGTTGGCCAGGCTGCAACAGTTGATGTGCGCGGCGCTCAGGCAGGCCATGTTGGCCGGGTGCATGCGGTAGTGCACACCCTTGTCCGGCCAGGCCTTCATGGAAGTGGTGACTGCGGTCTCCAGGTTCACCAGCCGTAGTTCGGGCAGGCGCCGGTCCATCTCGGCCAGCGCATCGCCCCAGATGTAGGCTGGAGACACTGGCGCAGGCACGCGACCGTGTGCTTGCTCTGCCAAACGCACATAGTCACGCGCATCACGCACCTGCTCTTCGTAGAGCTGGGGCGCCAGGGGCTGAGCCTGGATCTGGTCGATGCCACGCCCGGTCATCACGTCGCCTCCGAGGCAAAGGGTGAGGGTGCGCATCAAAGCAGGCGTTGGCTGCAGCTTCGCGCGGGGTTGACCATAGACAAGCTGGCCACAGGGGGCCATGGGATCAGCAGCATGGTGGTTTCCTTTGCTCAGGGGGGTGTGCGCTACAAGGTTTGAGTTGTAAGCGCCCCTACCCTTCTTGGGCTTGGGGAAAGTCAAGCCTGCAGCATCAAACCTGCATCACGCCTAAAGTCGCCGTAGCTGCTGTGGCGCTGTATAGATCATGGGGCACCCAAAGAGCGCTCAGCCAACCGCGCAGGCTGTTGATGAAGGCCATGGCCTGAACCCGAGGCAGGTCTTGCAGAGTTACCACGCCTTCATGCAAATGCTGCGCCTGCAAATAGTGTGCGCGACCCACGCCATCGAGCAGGCCGCAGCGCAAAGGGGGTGTGATCCAGCGCCCGTCTAGCAAGAAGGCCACATTGCCACGTGTGAATTCGGTAAATTCACCCTGGCGGTTCCACAGCAAGGTGTCGAACACGCCGGGCGTGCTGGGCGCCATGGCCTCGTAGTGCGCTCGGTGGGTGGTCTTGAAGCGCACAAACTCACTGTCGGCAGCTTCAAACGCACGGGTCGCCAGTTGCACGGTCACCTGCGTTGGGTTGGTATCTTGGGCGCTGGCCTGAAGCACGCTGGTGCCCTGGCGGTCCAGCAGCAAGCGCACGCGCCATAAGCCCTGGGCGTGCGTGCGTGCTAGGGTCTGCAATTTATGGGTCACTTGCGTGTGCTCAAAAATAAAGCCAAAGTGCGCACTGGCACGGGCTAGGCGCGTCAAGTGCAGAGCTTCCTCGTGCCATTGACCATCTTGCAGGCGCAGCGTTTCCAGAAGTTGAAAGGTCGCACTGGCGCGTTCCAGAAAAGCCCGTTTGTGCCGCCACTCCTGCCATTCATCAGCGGCGGTGGCATCGGCGGTGATGCCGCTCCCTATGCCACAACGCAAGTTCTTGCCCTGCACGGTGACCGTGCGAATGGCCACGTTAAAGGTGGCATGGCCCCCGGGGCGAACTACGCCTATGGCACCACAGTAGAGGCCGCGCGGCCCGTTTTCCAGTGACTTGATCATTTTCATGGCCCGCACTTTGGGGGCTCCGGTGATGGAACCGCAGGGAAATAGCGCCGTGAAAATATCGACTAGCGTGGTGCCCTTGCGACTGGTGGCTTGCACGTCAGACACCATTTGCAACACGGTAGGCAAGGTCTGCACCTTAAATAGCTCGGGAACTCGGACTGAAAATGGTTGAGCTACGCGCGACAAATCGTTGCGAATCAGGTCCACGATCATGACGTTCTCGGCGCGTTCCTTGGCTGAATTTTGTAGCTTCCTTGCTTGCTCCAGGTCCGATTGCGCATCGTTACCCCGAGGTGCTGTACCTTTCATGGGGCGTACCAACAGTTGGTCTTTGTTCCAGTCAAAAAACAACTCGGGTGAGGCTGATAGCACCTGTTCTGTGCCGCAGTCCAAACAGGCAGCATAGCCCTGGGGTTGGGCGCGTTGCATGGCCAGAAATAAGTCCAGTGGTTTGCCTTGCAGGGTACCGCTGAGCGGGGCCGTGTAGTTCACCTGGTAGATCTCGCCAGCTGAAATGGCGTGGTGAATTTGCCGCATTTGTGTGTCAAAGCGGCTGCGCGTGATACTGTCTTGCCACTGCGCCTGTGCGGCTTGAGTCACCGTGGCTTCTGGCCAGGGGTTGGCGTTTTCATACACGCCAAAGTAGGCCAGCGGGCCGTCTGCCGGGTATACCTCCAATGCGCTATCAAACGCCGGGGCGGCCTCAAAACGCACATAACCTACGCACCAAAAGCCTTGACGCGATAGCGCCTCCACCTGCGCCAGCAAAGGCCGCACTTCGTCCAGGGTGTGGGCCACCAGCGTTTGACAAGGATTGTCAAAAGCGCAGCGTAAAGCGGAGTCCGCGCCAGGGTGCAGCGCACAAAAGTCAATCAAGGCGTTCATGGGTTTCTAAGGTGAGCACAATCCCAGGTCAGGGTGGGGTGGGGGTGAACCCGCATGCTCAGCGTATTGAAGATGTGAAGATGTGAAGATGTGAAGATTTTTACATGGTGCTGAATGCCATGCTGTTCTTGCCGGGTTTGTCAGGCTTGCTTACTTTGGGAGTTTCTCGCTTTTGCCCGGAGCGGCCTACTCAAGCCAGCGCGTCGTCTTGGCGGCGTGGCCTGAACGCCAGCCCGCCTTGCAGATGACGCACCTTCGGGTGGCCGTGGGCCACCAAGTGTTCCACCGCTTTCTGGCTGCGTTGTCCGCTGCGGCAAAAGAAAACCAGCGGCTCGCCAGACAGCAGCCACTGCGGCACCCAGTCGCCCAGACGGCTTAGCGGCACGTTAATGGGTACGTTAATAGGCACGTTCATCGGG
>JBIKZP010000106.1:0-7027 GCA_044354655.1 Rhodoferax sp.
CAACCGTGTGTTTGAAGACACGCCGCTGGAGGTGGTGCTGGTGAACGCCCGCACCCAAGACAAACCCTCCAAGGCGCAGGCCATTGCCCAAACCTCCATGGCCGGCGGCGGTGAGGCTGAGGAAGGCCGCGCCACCAGCCCGCTGCCCTCGTCGCTGCGCCAACAATCTGGCGAAGACGCCGAAGAAGCCACTTACCGCCAACTGCAAACCCTGCAAGAGCAGCAAACCCTGCTCTTGTCGCAGGTTAAAAAACAACTGGCCGCGTTGCCCCAGCCCACGCCGCAGCAAACCCAGGTGTCGGCAGACGCCAAAGCGCAGGTCGAAAAGCGCCGGCTCTTGTCCAAACTGCTGGCTGAAATTGAAGAGCGCATTCGTGAAGAAAATGCACGACCCAAAAAACGCTACATCAGCCCGGCCACGCGTGAGGCGGTGTACGCGCTGTACTACGACAATTTACGCCGCCGCATTGAAACGCGTGGCACCCGCTACTTTCCAGAGGCCGGCGGGCGCAAGCTCTACGGAGAGTTGACCATGGTCATCACCGTCAACGCAGAGGGCCGGGTGCTGAAGACCGAAATTGCCAAAAGCTCAGGCAACCCGGCGCTGGACCAACGCGCCGAGGCGATTGCCGGTAGCGCCGGTCCGTTTGGACGCTTCAGCGACGCCATGCGGCGCAAGGCCGATCAAATTTTGGTGGTGTCGCGCTTTCGCTTCACGCGCGATGAGACACTAGAAACCAGCCTGACCTCCCAATGATCACCTCCATCCCTACTCCCCACTCTTCTGCAGCGTCTATGGACCTTTACTGCGTGATGGGCCACCCGGTCGAACACAGCAAGTCGCCGTGGATACACGGCCGCTTTGCCGAACTCACCGGCCAAGCCTTGCACTACAGCAAGCGCCTGATTGCGCTGGACGGGTTTGCCACGGGTCTGATCGACTTCATGCGCGAAGGCGGGCGCGGCTGCAATATCACCGTGCCCTTCAAGTTTGAAGCCGCCGCGCTGGCCACGCAAACCAGCGCCCGCGCACAACTGGCGCGCGCCTGCAATGTGCTGAGCTTCGAGAAGCAAGGCATCCTGGCCGACAACACCGACGGCATTGGGCTGGTGCAAGACATTCAGTACAACGCCGGCCTGGACCTGAGCGGGCGTCACTTGTTGCTGATTGGCGCCGGGGGGGCCGCTGCCGGCGTGCTCGGGCCGCTGATTTTGGCGCGCCCGGCCAGCATCACGGTGGCCAACCGCACCGTGGCCAAAGCCCTTGAGCTGGTGGCGCGTCACCAGCCCTTGGCCCACTTGAACGGCACCGAATTACACGCCCAGGACCTGCACGGTTTGACGCGCGCTTTTGACGTGCTCATTAACGCCAGCGCCAGCAGCCTGAGTGGCGCAGAGGTGCCGGTGTCGGCTCGCAGCCTGAAGCCCGGCGCCCTGGCCTACGACATGATGTACGGCCCGGCCGCGCAGGGTTTCATGACCTGGGCGCAAGAACATGGCGCGGTAGCACGCGACGGCCTGGGCATGTTGGTAGAGCAGGCCGCCGAGGCTTTTTTAATCTGGCGCGGCGTACGCCCGCCGTCGCAACAGGTACTGGCCGAGTTACGGGCCAGCATCAACTGATTCGCCATGGCCTTCACCAAACCCTTGTTACGTTGGCTGCTGGTGGTGGCGCTGGCCGTGCTGGCGCTGCAACTGTTTTTTGTGGCGCGCATTGCGGCCATGGCCGTGCTGGCCCCGCAGTCCACCGCCTTTGAGCGCTCGGAGGCCTGGCGCCTGGTCACCGAGAAAGGGCATTTGCGCTGGCGCCAGCAGTGGCTGGGCTACGACAAAATCTCAGACAACCTCAAACGCGCCGTCATTGCCAGCGAAGACGATAGTTTTGCCAACCACGACGGCGTGGACTGGGAAGCGCTTGAAAAAGCCTGGCAAAAAAATGCCAAGGCAGAGGCCAAGGCCGCCAAAAAACCACCCCCAAAAGGTAAAACAACGGCTCGACCTCCCAAGGTGGTGGGCGGCTCCACCATCACGCAGCAACTGGCCAAAAATTTGTTTTTATCGGGCGAGCGCACCTTGTTACGCAAAGGCCAGGAGTTTGTGCTGACCCTCACGCTGGAGGCCTTGCTGAGCAAGGAGCGCATTTTGGAAATTTACCTCAACAACGTGGAATGGGGCGAAGGCGTCTTTGGTGCCGAGGCAGCAGCACAGCATTACTTCCGCAAATCAGCCACCCAGCTCAGTCCCTTTGAAGCGGCGCGTTTGGCCGTGATGCTTCCGCGCCCCAAGTACTTTGAAAAATTGCCCAACTCGGGCTACCTGACCGAACGCGCTGGCGTCATTGCCGGGCGCTTGGTCAACGCCGAGTTGCCTTGAGCTGGCCGGCATGAGAATTCTTGGCATTGACCCCGGCCTGCGCACCACCGGCTTCGGCGTGATCGACGTGGACGGCTCAGACCTGCGCTACGTGGCCAGCGGCACCATCAGCACCCTGCATCTGGACAAAGGGCAACTGCCCGAACGCCTCAAGGTGCTGTTTGACGGCATCTGCGAAGTGGTGCAGCGCTACGAGCCCGATGGCGCCTCGGTGGAGATTGTGTTTGTCAACGTCAACCCACAGTCCACCTTGCTGCTGGGCCAGGCGCGCGGCGCCTGCATCACGGCCTTGGTGTCAAACCATCTGCCGGTGGCCGAATACACCGCGCTGCAAATGAAGCAGGCGGTGGCGGGCTACGGCCGTGCTGACAAAAACCAGATTCAAGAAATGGTGAAACACCTGCTCGCCCTGCCCGGCCTACCCGGGCCGGACGCCGCCGACGCCTTGGGCCTGGCCATTACCCATGCCCACGCAGCCAAGGCCATGGCGCGTTTGGCGCAGGCTGATGGGGTGGGGGGTGCGGGCAGCGGTAAGTACAAGGCGGGCCGAAGCCGCTAGACCGGGTTCACAGCACGCGCTGGAAAATGAGCACCGCAAAGAAAGCCAATGCCCCGGCAATCGTCCACTTCAGGATGAACAAGCCACGCCGTTTGTAGCGCGCATTGCCGGTGAAGGCAAAAAATACAAAGGACAGCAGCGAGGCCAGCAGCAGGGCAAGAATTAACCAGCGCAGGATCATCATGTGCTGACCTACCAGGCTCGCGCCACTTGGGCAAAACCTTGGGGCGCCAGCTTGGCGTCTGCAAAGGTCACCACTTCCCAGGCATCGGTCCGTTTGAGCACCTCGCGCAGCAGCAGGTTGTTGAGCGCGTGGCCCGAGCGGCGGGCACTGTAGCGGGCCAGAAAGGGCTTGCCAATCAGGTAGAGGTCGCCCATGGCGTCCAGAATCTTGTGCTTGACGAACTCGTCGTCGTACCGCAGACCGTCGGCATTGAGCACCTTGAAATCGTCCATGACGATGGCGTTATCGAGTCCGCCGCCCAGGGCCAGGCCGTTGGCACGCATCATCTCCACGTCTTTGGTGAAGCCAAAGGTGCGGGCGCGGGCAATGTCTTTGGAATAGGAACCGGTGCTCATGTCAAACACCACGCGCTGGCCGGTGGCGTCTACTGCGGGGTGGTCAAAATCAATTTCAAAGCTGAGCTGGTAGCCCTCGTACGGCTCCAGCCGCGCCCATTTCTCTGTGGCGCCGCTGCCTTCACGTACTTCTACCGGCCGGGTGATACGGATGAAACGCCGCGGCGCGTTTTGCAGCTCGATACCGGCACTTTGCAGCAGAAACACAAACGAGGCCGCAGAGCCGTCCAGTATCGGCACCTCCTCAGCGGTGATGTCGACGTACAGGTTATCTACCCCCAAGCCGGCACAAGCCGACATCAGGTGCTCCACGGTATGAACCTTGGCATCACCGTTGGCCAGGGTGCTGGCCAAGCGCGTGTCGGACACCGCTTGCGCCGAGACCGCAATGTCTACCGGCTCTGGCAAGTCAACGCGGCGAAAGACGATGCCGGTATCAGGCGCAGCCGGGCGCAGGGTTAGTTCCACCCGCTGGCCACTGTGCAGGCCCACGCCGACGGCGCGGGTCAGGGTTTTGAGGGTTCGTTGTTGCAGCACGCTTTGATTTTACCGGGCGAAAAGCTTGTGATGCGGCCCATGACAAAGCCCCTGCGCGACGAACTGTGTTCGCCAGGCAGAGGCTTTGAGGCAGATCAACTGCGGGAGAGGCGATCAGTCAGCTTGCTTGCGCAAGAAGGCTGGAATCTCGAAGTCGTCCATGCCACCAGAGGCCAGGGCATCTACCTTGGCTGCAGCCTGCGTACGGTCGCGGTGTCGCCAGACGCTGGGGGTGGCCATGGTGCCGTAGTCGGGCTGGGTCATTCCGCCTGAAGGCATGCTGTTGGACAGCATGGCCGAGGGCATGCCCGAACTGGTGGGCGTGTTGAGCGTGGGCACCTGGAACGGCACGTTGTCAGTACCGGTACGCAAGGTGGTTTGCATCACCTCTAGCTTGGGCGCGCGGCGCGCACCCTGACGGCTCAAACCGGTGGCCACCACGGTGACGCGAATCTGGTCGCCCAGGCTGTCGTCGTAGGCGGTGCCGTAAATCACATGCGCATCAGGCGAGGCGTAGGCACGGATGGTGTTCATGGCCATCTTGGATTCGCTCAATTTGAGCGAGCCCTTAGCCGCGCTGATCAACACCAGCACGCCTTTGGCGCCCGACAGGTCGATGCCTTCGAGCAGAGGGCAAGCCACGGCTTGCTCGGCGGCAATGCGGGCGCGGTCAGGGCCAGCAGACACGGCGGTACCCATCATGGCTTTGCCAGGCTCACCCATGACCGTGCGCACGTCTTCAAAGTCGACGTTGACATGGCCTGGTACGTTGATGATTTCAGCAATACCGCCCACCGCGTTTTTCAACACGTCGTTGGCATGGGCAAAGGCTTCGTCTTGCGTGACATCGTCACCCAGCACTTCAAGCAGCTTTTCGTTGAGCACCACGATCAGGGAGTCCACATTGGCTTCGAGTTCGGCCAGGCCGCTGTCCGCATTGGTCATGCGGCGACCGCCTTCAAACTCGAAGGGCTTGGTGACCACGCCCACGGTCAGAATGCCCATCTCGCGGGCAACGCGGGCAATCACAGGGGCGGCGCCGGTGCCGGTACCGCCGCCCATGCCGGCGGTAAT
The DNA here is from genome assembly GCA_044354655.1 of Rhodoferax sp. Taxonomy (GTDB): domain Bacteria; phylum Pseudomonadota; class Gammaproteobacteria; order Burkholderiales; family Burkholderiaceae_C; genus Rhodoferax. The sequence continues at coordinate 5,123 of JBIKZP010000106.1, forward strand.
GAAGAGCATGTGCGCGCCTTCAATAGCGGCGCGAATGTCTTCAACGGCCAACTCAGCCGCTTCACGGCCTTTGTCTGGTTTGCTACCGGCACCCAGACCGCTGGTGCCTAGCTGGATGATGCGGTGCGCGTCGCTGCGCGTCAGGGCCTGGGCATCGGTGTTGGCACAGATGAATTCCACGCCTTGCACGGCGCTGTCAATCATGTGTCCCACCGCATTGCCGCCACCACCACCCACACCAATCACCTTGATCTGGGTTCCTTGGTTAAACATCTCTTCTTCAATCATTTCTATAGGCATTTTTATTCTCCTAAGGTTCCAATATTTGCAGTTGCCGAAATTTTTAAATTTGAATACTTTTTATGTGCTTCGAATTATGTCGGAGGATCCGCACATCGCCAGCGAAAAAACGGGCTGGCACGGGCTAAACAGTGACTATTTTTCATATTTAGAAGGCCCCCACGAACCAATCGCGCATCTGACCAAACGCCGTCTTCATAGACCCGTTCTTTTGCGCCACTTTAAAACCGCGTAAACGGGCCAATCGAGCCTCTTCCAGAAGACCCATCACTGTGGCTGCGCGGGGCTGCGCCACCATGTCGGAGAGTGAGCTGGCGTACTTTGGAATACCCCGGCGCACCGGCTTCAGAAAGATGTCTTCGCCCAACTCCACCATGCCGGGCATGATGCAGCTGCCACCGGTGAGCACGATGCCGCTGGAGAGCATTTCCTCAAAGCCGGACTCGCGCATGACCTGGTGCACCAGCGAGAAAATTTCTTCCACCCGGGGCTCAATCACGCCGGCTAGCGCCTGGCGACTGAGCATGCGCGGACCGCGGTCGCCCAGGCCAGGCACTTCCACCTGGGTTTCGGGGTCGGCCAGCAGTTGTTTGGCAAAGCCGCTTTCAACCTTGATGTCTTCCGCGTCTTTGGTTGGCGTACGCAGCGCCATGGCGATGTCGCTGGTGATCAGGTCGCCGGCAATCGGAATCACGGCAGTGTGGCGAATGGCACCGTTGGTGAAAATGGCCACATCGGTCGTGCCTGCGCCAATGTCCACCAGCGCCACACCCAACTCGCGCTCGTCTTGCGTCAGCACTGAGAGGCTGCTGGCCAATGGGTTGAGCATGAGCTGCTCCACTTCCAGCCCGCATCGGCGCACGCATTTGATGATGTTCTCTGCCGCAGTCTGCGCGCCGGTCACGATATGCACCTTGGCCTCCAGGCGGATGCCGCTCATGCCAATGGGCTCTTTCACGTCTTGCCCGTCGATGATGAATTCCTGCGGCTCCACCAGCAGCAAGCGCTGGTCGGTGGAGATGTTGATGGCTTTGGCCGTCTCCACCACCCGCGCCACATCGGCAGCACTCACTTCGCGGTCCTTGATGGCCACCATGCCGCTGGAGTTCATGCCGCGAATATGGCTGCCGGTGATGCCGGTGTAGACACGCGTGATCTTGCAATCGGCCATCAGCTCGGCCTCCTTGAGCGCCTGCTGAATGCTTTGCACGGTGGCGTCAATATTCACCACCACGCCACGCTTGAGGCCGTTGCTGGGCGCCACGCCAAGCCCGGCGAGCTTGAGCTCGCCGTTGGGCATGACTTCGGCCACCACCACCATGACTTTGGCGGTACCTATGTCCAGGCCTACGACCAGATCTTTATATTCTTTTGCCATCTTTTCACCTCTGAGTCTATGACTGCTGTTTTCTGCTGTTCACTGCTATTTTTTCTGCTCATCCAACACCGACGTGGTCACGCCGCGCAGGCGTAAGGCGTAACCGTTTTCATGTCTCAAATCGGCGGTTTCCAGGGCTTCGGGGTTGCGTCCGTAGCGCGAACTCACCTGGGTTAATGTCTTCAAAAAGCGTTGCGTGCGGGCCTGAACTTCTTCAGCACTGCCGC
>JBIKZP010000107.1:0-7025 GCA_044354655.1 Rhodoferax sp.
TGCCGCCCAGCAAGGCCACATCGGCCAAGCCGTAATACAGCGCCATTTCTCCCAGCGAATCACCCAGCCAGACTAGGGGCTGATTTGCATCAGACGGCTCGGGGCCCTCTGCCCACTGGCTGCGACGCGACACCTTGAATCCCTGACTTTCAATCAGCGCAGCCACTTCGTCAAACCGTTGTGGGTGGCGCGGCACGACCAGCCACTGCACGTCCGGCAAAGGCGTTTGAAGCGCTGATAAAGCAGACAAGGCGCGCAACAAGGCGGCCTCCTCGCCCTCGCGCGCACTGGCCAGCATCACCACCGGGCGGGCGTTGCGTGCCCGCCAGGCTTTGCCCTGGGCCAGTTGCTGCGCATCAGGTTGGGCGTCAAACTTAAGATTGCCCAGCACCTGCGGCTCGGGCGCGCCGAGTTGGCGCAGGCGCTGGGCATCGGCTGGGGTTTGCGCCCAGACCGCGGTTAGGGCGCCAAATGCCGGGCGAGCCAGCCAAGCCAGACGCAGTGCCTGGCGCATGGATTTTTCGCTCAGGCGCGCATTGACCAGCACCAGGGGCACGCCAGAGGCTTGGCAAGCCGCCACCAGATTGGGCCAGACCTCGGTCTCCATCAGCAGCCCCACGCTAGGCTGAAAGTGCGCTAAAAACCGCTGCGTGGCAGACCGGGTGTCCCAGGGTTGCCAGATTTGCAGGTCACCCGGGCGCAGCAGCTGGGCGCCCTCGGCGCGGCCGGTGGCCGTACCATGCGTCAGCAACAAGCGCATGCCCGGCAGCTGCTCGCGCAACGCAGCCAACAACAGCGCTGCAGTGCGGGTTTCGCCCAAGGAAACCGCATGAATCCAGATCAGCGGGCCCGGGTGCGGTGCCTGCGATGTCTGCGACCTCTTCGATGGCGGTGTGGTGCTGTAGCGGCCAAAACGCTCGTCCACGGCGTGCAGGTAGCCTGGCTCCTTTTTGCCGCGCCGGGCCAGACGCAATCGCAGAAGCGGCACCAAGGCCCACATAAACAGGTTGTAAGCCCAACGCATCATGGGCCAGCACTTGACTCGGGTGAAGGGGAAGCTGCGAGGTGCTCAGCGTTGGGGTGGCCGGGCTGGTGCGCCAGGCAACGCTGCCAGGCTTCCCAGACCTCGGGCACGCCGGGCACATGCTCGCCCCCTACCGCGCATTGGTGCGCCTGGCCTACTGGGCCAGCGCGCCAGGCGCGGGGTTGGCTGAAGATTTGCACCACGGGCAAGTCCAGCGCCACGGCCAGATGGCCCAGGCCCGAGTCCACACTCACCACGCCGGAGCAACTGGCCATCATAGGCAAGAGGGTTGCCAAACCGGTGCGCGGCAGCACGTGGGCTTGCGCGCCCAAGCCACGTTGCAGTTGCTCGGCAAAGGCCTGCTCGCGGTCATTGGCCTGCGGAATCCAAACCTGCAGACCCGAGGCGATGCAGTGCTGACCCAAGGTGAGCCAGGCCTGCGCCGGCCATTCGTTGTCTAACCGGGTGGTGCCGTGCGCCAGAAAAACGGCGGGCTGTCGGGCTAAGGGGTCACTCACCAACGGGTACACCGGCGCCTGTTGAAGCAGCGGATCAGCCTCGTAGCTCAAAGCGCGGGCGGCCAGCAGGCGGTAGCGTGCCACGGCGTGCAAACGGCGCTCCATGGGCACGGTGCGGTCCAGCATCCAGCGCACCGGCCACTCGTAAGCGCACAGCTCACTGCGGTTGCCATAGGTCACGCTAAAGCCCTGGGCGCTCAGACGCGCGCCACGCGCCACACGGGCTGATTTGATCAGCCCCTGAAAGTCAATCACCACGTCATACGGCTGCGCCCGCAAGTCTTGCCAGAACTGGCGCCATTGGGCGCGGGTCTGGCTTGAAAAAGGCGTTTTTCGCCATCGCCGCTGCGCACAAGGCAGCACGCGGCCAATGCCTGGCACCAGGCGCAATAAATCGGCAAACGCTTCTTCCACCACCCAGTCCATCTGCACCCCGGGAAAGCGGGCGGCCAGATCGTGCAACACGGGCAAGGTCTGGATCACGTCGCCCAGCGAACTGAGCTTGACGATCAATACCCTCAATGCGCCGCCTCGTCCAACTGGGCACCGGGTTTGACGGTGCGCAACAAGGCCAGCATTTCGGCCTCAATGCGGGCCATCGCTTGCGCGGTGTGGCCCTCAAACCGAAGCACCAGCACCGGGGTGGTGTTGGAGGCGCGTATCAGGCCAAACCCATCGGGCCAGTCCACGCGCAAACCGTCAATGGTGTTGACCACTGCAGGCTCGGTAAAGTGCGCCTGCGCCACCAATTGCGCCACCAACACATGGGGCTCGCCTTCGGCGCATTTGACATTGAGCTCAGGCGTAGAAAAACTGCTGGGCAGAGCGTTGAGCACGGCGTTGGCGTCGGGGGATCGGCTCAAGATTTCAAGCAGGCGGCAACCGGCGTAGGTGCCATCGTCAAAACCAAACCAACGCTCCTTGAAGAAAATATGGCCGCTCATCTCGCCGCCCAGCGGTGAGTCAATCTCACGCATCTTGGCCTTGATCAGTGAGTGGCCGGTTTTGAACATCAGGGCCTTGCCGCCAGCGGCCTCAATGGCTGGTGCCAGACGCTGTGAGCACTTGACGTCAAACAAAATGGTGGCCCCTGGCACGCGGCTCAACACGTCTTGCGCAAACAGCATCATCTGCCGGTCGGGGTAAATGTTTTGGCCTTCTTTGGTGACGATGCCCAGGCGGTCACCATCGCCGTCAAACGCCAGGCCCAGCTCGGCGTCGCTATTTTTTAAGGCGGCAATCAGGTCGCGTAAATTCTCAGGCTTGCTGGGGTCGGGGTGGTGGTTGGGAAAGTTGCCGTCGACCTCGCTGAACAGCTCGATGACCTCGCATCCCACGGCCCGCAAAATGGCTGGGGCGGACGCGCCGGCAATGCCGTTGCCTGAATCGACCACGATCTTCATGGGGCGGCTCAAGCGAATGTCGCCCACGATGCGCGCGGTGTAGGCGCCCAGCACGTCATGTTGGCGCACGCTGCCCCCAGCTTGCAAGGTCCAGGTTTCCTGGGTCATCATGGCTTGCAGAGCCTGAATGTCTTCGCCATAAATGGCACGGCCGGCCATGACCATCTTGAAGCCGTTGTAGTCCTTGGGGTTGTGGCTGCCCGTGACCTGTATGCCGCTGCTACACAAGGTGTTGGCCGCAAAGTACAACATGGGCGTGGTGACCATGCCCACGTCTATCACCTGCAAACCGGCGGCAGCCAAACCCCGCATGAGCGCAGCGCTCAAGTTCGGACCACTGAGGCGCCCGTCTCGGCCCACGGCCACTGCGCGCTCACCCTGCGCCCAGGCCACCGTGCCAAAGGCCCGGCCCAAAGCTTCAGCCACCGCGTCGTCAATGGTGCTGGGCACCACGCCGCGAATGTCATAGGCTTTAAAAATGGAAGCGGATAACTGCATGGTGGGCTCTCTGGGTTATGTCCTGTCAGTTGCGCAGACAGTTGGTTTTGTAAGTCGGCGATCTGACTTTTAAGGTGCGGCCGATTGTAGGCGGCCCCTCCCCCTGTCAGACGCTGCAAACGCTTGAGTCACATGTCCGAATACGGCCAGTTTTACCCCAGATCAAACAGCCAGCCCGGTCTATCATGCCAGCCATGTCCAGCCTGCACCACTTGCCCCAGCAACCTCGCGTGCCTCGTATGACCAGCCGCCCGGACGACGACGCCTGCTACCTGGCGCTCAAGGCCCGCGATGCGCGCTTTGATGGCTGTTTTTTCACCGGCGTCACCTCCACTGGCATTTACTGCCGTCCGGTTTGCCGCGTGCGAGCGCCCAAGCGCGAAAACTGCCGCTTTTTCAGCCATGCCGCGCAAGCCGAGCAGCAGGGCTTTCGGCCTTGTCTGCGCTGCCGCCCGGAGCTGGCGCCAGGCCTACCTGCCTGGGGGCTGAGCGAGACTGGCCGGGTCTGGTCTGTCCAAGACAGCTCCGGCATTCTGGCTTTGCAAGCGGCCCGGCTGCTCGACACCCCGCCCGTGGGTGCAAGCCCTGCCCCGGGCATCGCGGCACTGGCACGCCAACTTGGGGTGAGTGACCGCCATTTGCGGCGTATTTTTGAAGCCCACTTGGGTGTTTCGCCACTGCAATACCTGCAAACCCGGCGCCTGCTGTGTGCCAAACAGTTGCTGACCGACACCACGCTGCCCATGCGCCAGGTAGCGCAGCTCAGCGGCTTTTCCAGTGTGCGCCGTTTCAATGCGGTGTTTAGCGAAAACTACCGGATGCAGCCCACTGGCCTGCGACGCCACCACCGTGGTGCGCAGGCCGGCTTGGGGCTACACGTCAAACTAGCCTACCGCCCGCCCTATGACGTAGCCGCCCTGCTGCGCTTTTTTGGCCTGCGCCAGATCGCCGGCCTGGAGTCGGTCAGTGCCACCGGCCCCCTGCCAGGCCTGCACAAAACGCTGCGCGTTAACGCAGGCGGCCAGCACTACAGCGGCTGGGTTGAAGCGCGTTTTGACGAAGCGCACTGCCAAGTGAAACTGCTCATCAGCGACTCGCTGCGCGACGTGGTGCCGGCCGTGATGCGCCAGGTGCGCGCCTGGCTCGACCTGGACGCCGACCCGCAGGCCATCAACCAGCTGCTGCACGCGCGCTTTACGCAAGGTGACGGCGTGCGCGTGCCGGGCACGCTTGACGGTTTTGAACTGGCGGTGCGCGCGGTGCTGGGCCAACAAATTACCGTGGCGGCCTCACGCACTCTGGTGACGCGCCTGGTGCAACAATTTGGCGAACCTCTGGAGACGCCTTTTGCCGGGCTGAATCGGCTGTTTCCCAGCCCCGCCACGCTGGCTGCGACGAGTCCGGACGCGCTGGGTCAATTGGGCATTGTCAAACAGCGGCAAACAGCCATTAAGGCGCTGGCGCATGCCGTGGTGTCCGGCACCCTGCAACTGAGCCCCGGAGCAGATCTAGGCAAGACGCTATCGACCTTGCTGGCCCTGCCCGGCCTAGGTGACTGGACGGCACAGTACATTGCCATGCGTGCGCTGCGCTGGCCTGACGCCTTCCCGTCCGGTGACGTGGCGCTGCACAAAGCACTGGGCTTGCAGGGCAGCAAACACGCGGCCAAAGAAGCGCTGGCCGCCTCGCAGGCCTGGCAGCCGTGGCGCAGTTATGCCGTCATCAGGGCCTGGGCTGAATTGTCATGAACCGATGGACCGCAGGCGTCCCTGACGGCAGCGGCTGTCACTAGCCTGCCCTACCCTGCCCAACTTAACCATACCTACTCCCGATGAAAAAGAGTGTCCTATGAAGTTCTCCCCCAACCTGGTGCAAACCACCGTGAACAGCCCTTTGGGACCGCTCTTGCTGGCGGCCTCTGAAACGCATTTGGCAGGACTCTGGTTTGCCCAGCAGCGCCACCTGCCCGACAGCACGCACTGGCAGCAGGCACCCACGCACCCCTTACTGAAAGAAGCTGGCGCCCAGTTGAACGCCTATTGGCAAGGGCAAAGGCGCTCCTTTGATCTGCCGCTGGACTTGAGCGTGGGCACCGCGTTTCAGCAGGCCGTCTGGCAGGCCTTGCTGGCTATTCCCTTTGGCGCCACCACCAGTTATGGCGCCTTGAGCGCAGGCTTGGGCAAGCCGGCCGCCGTGCGCGCCGTGGGTGGCGCCGTGGGACGCAATCCCTTGGGTATCATCGTGCCCTGCCACCGCGTTATCGGCGCCAGCGGCAGCCTGACCGGTTATGCCGGTGGACTCGATCGCAAAATCGCCCTGCTGCAACTCGAAGGTATCGCCTTCTAAGCAGCAACCCACCCTGGCTCCCAGAGAAGCCTTTTACAAAGTACGCCTTGAATTCACCCAGCCCCACGCAACCTTGGCTCAGAGATTTTTTGGCCCTCGCCGCCATTTGGGGCTCGTCTTTTTTATTCATGCGCCTGGCCGGCCATGACTTTGGCGTGGTGCCTACGGTCGGTGGTCGGGTGGTGATTGGCGCGCTGTTTTTGCTGCCCATCCTGCTCTACAAGGGCCTGGGGCAGCAGTTGCGCCAGCACTGGAAAAAAACCTTCCTGGTGGGCCTGATCAACTCGGCCTTGCCCTTTGCCTGCTTTTCATTTGCCCTGCTGTCACTGAGCACCGGCATGACCTCCATTTTGAACGCCACCGTGCCGCTGTTTGGCGCCCTGATTGCCTGGCTGTGGCTGAAAGACAGGCCCCACGGCCTGCGCGTTCTGGGTCTGGTCATCGGATTTTTGGGCATTGCCTTGCTGGCCTGGGAAAAAGCCAGCTTTCAACCCCACGCCTCAGGCCTGGCCACCGGTTGGGCCGTGCTGGCCTGCCTGCTGGCCTGCGTGTCGTACGGTATGGCCGCCAGTTACACCAAGCGCTACCTGGGCGGCCTGCCCTCTTTGGTAACGGCCACCGGCAGCCAGTTGGGCGCCTCCCTCGGACTGGCCCTGCCCACCTGGTGGCTCTGGCCCGCACAAGCGCCCGGCACAAATGCCTGGTTGGCCATGCTGGCGCTGGGCGTCATGTGTACCGGTGTGGCTTACGTGCTGTACTTTCGATTGATTGAAAACGTAGGCCCCGCCCGCTCCCTGACCGTCACCTTTGCGATACCGGTATTTGCCGTGATCTACGGCATCATTTTTCTGGGCGAAAGCGTGAGTTGGTGGATGCTGCTGTGCGGCGTCATCATTGTGTGCGGCACGGCCTTGTCGGCGGGGTTGGTGAAGCTGAACAAATGATTGGCCTGATTGGCTTGATCGGTTTGATCACACTTGAAGTGACCTAGCTACGGGTTTGATCCAAAGAAAAAGCCGTTGCTGACTTTTGATCAACAACGGCTTCCAATTTTGGCGGGTGGACGGGACTCGAACCCGCGACCCCAGGCGTGACAGATCCGCACCAGAAGTCAACATCCAGGCGGCCTAGCGGCCGGTTTTATAGTCCAAACTTTGACCGATATTTGTTTTCCGTCAGAGGGGTGAAATTGCTTATTCCAAAGTTTAGGATGGCTACTTAGGCCAGCTATCGATA
>JBIKZP010000108.1:0-7020 GCA_044354655.1 Rhodoferax sp.
ACGGCGGTTACGGCAACGACACCTACGTGTTCAACCAAGGCGATGGTGCGGACACGATCAGCGAGTACGACTACACGGCGGGTAACGTGGATGTGGCACTCTTTGGCAGAGGCATTACTACCGACCAGCTGTGGTTCAGCCATGTTGGCAACAACCTGGAGGTGAGCGTTATCGGCACCACCGACAAGCTCAGTTTGAGCAACTGGTATTCGGGCAGCCAGTACCACGTTGAGCAGTTCAAGACCAGTGATGGCAAGACGCTGCTGGACAGCCAGGTGCAAAACCTAGTAGGCGCCATGGCTGCCTTCTCGCCCCCGGCGGCGGGTCAGACGACGCTTGCGGCCAACTACGCCACCGCCTTGAGCCCGGTGATTGTGGCAAACTGGCAGTAGAGTGATATCCGATTGAGCTATCTCGCGTGCGGCTTCAAACAGCTGCGCGCGAGAAGAGATCAGACTTCGGTTGCCTCATTTTTGGATTGGTTATCTATGGATCCTTGAGATTTCAATTGCTGAGCTTGATCGCAATTGTTTAATGTCAGCCATAGGGGATGAGTCTCCAAAAACCGCACAGGCATCCAAGTGACGGAAATCGTGGCGACAATGCTGACTGCAAGGCTACTGAAGGCAATGTCAGGTATTGGGCTGGAAATTTAGATTTCCGTAGGCCCGCTTGTGCTGCGTACTTAACTTACAAAAGTTCCGGGGGGGTGACTCCTATGTGCCTACAGCAGCCGATCATTCATAAAGATTGAAGGACAATAACTGCTGCCCAAAAACCAGTCATCAAACTGTCAGCGATGACTGCAATGGACTCGTCAGAGCCACCAGACAGAATCAACTGCCCAAATACAAGACCACACGATCGCTGGTCCAACTCGCTATGCCAGTACCAAAGAAGTCTGCATCTTCTGTCCGCACGGGGCTAGCATTGGACATGGCGCATACAAGAACAGGCTAGTCATTGGCATCCAGAATGATCGATTTTTTGCTCATTTCGCCGCGGATACCGGCTTCTTGGATGTGCTGGCCCGTTTGCGGGCAGTTTTGAATTCAGCGACCACGGCGTCCACATCAATGCTTTTGGCGGCAAGCAGGCGATCTAAAGTCTTGCTGGCCTTCTTCAATGAAGTAATGTCGGCCTCGACCTGGCAGTGGGTCGGTATGAAGTAGCTACCCCCGCTACCGAACCATCCCCCCCAACACCCGCCCCGCCTGCACATCCATCAAACACCGCGTGTGCCCCAGCGGGCAGTCGCGGGCGTAGCAGGGGGCGCAGTCTAGGGCGGGGTGGTAGCTGGGGTCGTCTTTGAGCCAAATGACATGCGCCTGCGGGTTCAAAGGCGGCGTGTGGCGCGGGCTACTGGAGCCAAAGATGGCCACTTGGGGTGTGCCGAAGGCAGCGGCCACGTGCATCAGGCCGGAGTCGTTGCTCACCAGGTGCTTGGCCGCGGCAATCAGCATGAAGGCGTGGGTGAGTGAGGTTTTACCGGCCAGGTTCAAGCACTGGACGGGTCGGGTGGGGTGCAGGGCATTCACGCTATTCGCTGGCGCGGCAATGGCTTCACACAGTTCAAATTCTTTGCCCGATCCCAGCAACACCACGGGCGCATCCAGTTGCTGCGCCAGCTCGGCAAAGCGGGCGGCGGGCCAGCGTTTGGCAGGGCCGTACTCGGCACCGGGGGCCAGCACGTAGTAGCCGCCACGGCGCAGGCCGTAGCTGGCCAACATCAGGTCGGTGTCGGCGGGGTTGACGTGCAGTTGCGGCCGGTCTTGGGCAATGCCGGGCTCGCCGCTCAGGGCCGAGTAAAACGCCACCATGGGCGGGCGCTGGGTTTTGGGCGGGTTTTTCAGGCGGTGGGTGAGCAGGCCCACGCGGGCTTCGCCCAGGTAGCCCACGCGTTTTGGGATGCTGGCCAAAAAAGGCAGCAGCGCGCTCTTGAGGGAGTTGGGGCAAATGTAGGCGATGCTAAAGCGCCCCTGCAGTTGCTTGGCCAGGCTGCGCCGGGCTTTGAGTTGCAGGCCGCCGTGGGCAAAAGGAAGCTCGATCACCTCGGCCACATGGGGCATGGCGCGGTACACCGGCGCCACCCAGGGCAGGGCGCCCACCGTGAGGCGCTCGCCGCGCGCCTGCAGGCGGCGCAGCAGCGGTTCGGTCATCACCGCATCCCCAATCCATTGGGGGGCGATGACCAGGGACTCAGTGGTGTCCGCCAAAGTGTTCGCCGGCCTTCAGGGCATAGACCGTGCCGCAGTACGGGCATTTGGCCTGGCCGGTGCGGGCCACGTCCAGGTACACCTTGGGGTGGCTGTTCCAGATTTTCATATGGGCCAGGGGGCTGGGGCAGTACACGCCGCCATTGGCGTTGAGGTCTTTGGCCAGCAGTTCTACGGTGGATTCGCTCATGGGGTTCCTGATCGGTTGTGGGCAGCGCTGAGCAGTCTTTAGACCGGTGTCAGCCAGCTGGCGTATTTGGGGTTGCGGCCGTTGACGATGTCAAAGAACGCCGCCTGAATTTTTTCGGTGATGGGGCCGCGTGAGCCGCTGCCAATCTCGATGCGGTCAAGCTCGCGGATGGGCGTCACTTCAGCGGCGGTGCCGGAGAAGAAGGCTTCGTCGGAAATGTAGATTTCGTCGCGCGTGATGGGCTTTTCTTTCAGCTCAATGCCGAGGTCTTGGCAGATGGAGAAGATGGTGTTGCGGGTGATGCCGTTCAAGGCGCCAGCGCTGGCGTCTGGCGTGTAGACCACGCCTTTGCGCACGATGAAGAGGTTTTCTCCTGCGCCTTCAGAGGCAAAGCCTTGCGGGTCAAGCAGCAGGGCTTCGTCGTAGCCCTCGTCGGTGGCTTCCATGTTGGCCAAGATGGAGTTGGTGTAGTTGCTCACCGCCTTGGCGTGAATCATGGTGATGTTGACGTGGTGGCGCGTGAAGCTGCTGGTCTTGACGCGGATGCCGCGCTTCATGCCGTCTTCGCCCAGGTAAGCGCCCCAGGTCCAGGCCGCCACCATCAGGTGAATGGAGTTGCCCTTGGGGCTGACGCCGAGTTTCTCAGAGCCGATCCAGGTCAGCGGGCGAATGTAGCCGCTCTCCAGCTTGTTCTGGCGCACCACGTCGAGTTGCGCCTGCATGACTTCCTGGGGTGTAAACGGAATCTTCATGCGCAAAATCTTGGCGCTGTTGAACAAACGCTCGGTGTGTTCTTCCAGCCGGAAAATCGCGGGGCCCTGGGCGGTTTTGTAGGCGCGCACGCCTTCAAAGGCGCCGCAGCCGTAATGCAGGGTGTGGCTCAGGACGTGAATCTTGGCGTCGCGCCACTCCACCATCTGTCCGTCCATCCAAATTTTGCCGTCACGGTCTGACAGTGCGGGGGGCGTAGTGCTCATGGTGGTTTCCTAAATAAATGGGGGCTGGGCTTGCGAAAGCGCTGATTTTAAGGGGCAGAAGTGGCTCGATCGACGGATGCATCAGCCGTGTCATCGGTCGGGGTTGGCCGCTGGAGTTCCCAGCTTTTCAGTTTGCCATGCAAGAACACGCAGCTGACCTGTGACTGCGAGCCATCGGTCCAGCGAAAGACTTCAGGCTGCGTGTCGGGCGGGCTTTGCAGCTCGCCCAGCGCGCGCGTCATGGCCACCACGTGCAGCAGGGTGACGCCAGGGCGCAGCTTGGCGTTGAGCATGACGGCGCTGTCGACGTAGCCGATAGGCCGGTTGGCGGCGCGCTTCAAAATTTGCATCATGCGGCTGAAATGCAGCAACAGCCACATCACCAGCGCGCCTGACGTGACGGCCAGACCGGCCCAGCTGTAGCGGTAAAAGGCAAACACCAGCAGCGCCAGCGCGGCCAGGGGAAGGAAGATTTTTTGAAAAGGCATGGCCCGATTTTGGCAGGCTCACAAGGTCGGTGGCTTGCGCTAACTACGTAGACCCCGGCCAGCGCACGCTCACCTGCAGGCCGCCCAGATCGGCGCAACGGCTGACCTGCACGTGCGCGCCCAGCACCTCGGCAATGCGTTGAACGATAGACCATCCCAGCCCGCTGCCGCTTTGGCCGCTGCCCAGCACGCGGTAAAAGCGCTCGCCCAGGCGCGCCATCTCGGCTTCGCTCAAGCCCGGGCCGCTGTCTTTGACCTGCAGCACAACTTGACCGCCTTCCAGGCCCACTTGCACCAGCACCTGCGCCCCATCCGGGCTGTAGCGCAGCGCGTTGTCCAGCAGATTGCGCACCAGCACGCCCAGCAGCAACTCATTAGCCGCCACCGGGCAGACATCCGGGGCTTCCAGCGCCAGCGTTTGGTGGCGGGCCAGGGCCGCAGGCGCCAGGTCGGCCGCCAAGCGCTGGGCCAGCGCGCTCAAGTTGACCGTGGCCAAAGGCGGGGCTGGCTCAGGCGCAGCTTCCAGTCGGGCCAGCATGAGCAGTTGTTCCACCAACCGGGTGGCGCGGTCGCAGCCGGCCAAAGTGGCATGCAGAGCGTGGTTGCGCTGTGCTTCGTCGGGACCGGCGCCTAAGGCCACCTGCGCCTGGGCGCGGATGGCGGCAATCGGGGTGCGTAGCTCGTGCGCGGCGTCGGCGGTGAAGCGGCGTTCAGATTCAATCAGGCTTTGAATGCGCTCAAACAAACCGTTAAGTGCACGCACCAGTGGCTGCATTTCAGCTGGCAGGTTCGTGGCGGGCAGGGGCTCCAGTGCTTGCGGTTGGCGGCCGGCCAAATGGCGGCTAAGCCCGCGCAACGGCGCCAGGCCCTGGCGCACGGCCCACCAAACAGCCACCGCCAGCAAGGGCAGTGCATACAGGAAAGGCAGCAACACGCTGCGCAGCACAGCCCACAAAATAGACTGGCGCGAGTCGATCTGCTCGGCCACAAACACCTGTACATCGCGCTCGGCGCCCCGTGCGGCAAACACGCGCCATTGCTGCTTGTCCCCCAGAACGACGGTGCTAAAGCCCTGGCTGGTGCCAGCCAGGGGCGTGCTGCCCACATTGGCCGAGCGCATCACCAGTGCGCCTTCGTGAAACACTTGAAACGACACCTTGGGCGCGTATTTGTGCAGCGATGGGGCATCGGCCACACCATCGTCGTCTTCGGTGCGGGTTTGCTGCACCACCAGCAAGGCGGCGGCCTGGGCCAGGTGGCCGTCCAGCAGTTCGTCGAGTTCGTGGCTGGCGTCTACCCACGTCATGACGGCAGCACCCAGCCACACCACGGTCAGCACGCTCAGCAGCAGCAGCAGCAGGCGTGACTGCAAGGAATGGGGTTCTTTGGTTTTTTTCATGCGGGCCGCAGCATGGTGTAACCCACACCGCGCACGGTCTGGATCAGTTCGTTGTTGAGCTTGCGCCGCAGGTGGTGAATGTGCACCTCGATGGTGTTGCTCTCCACCTCGTAGCCCCAGCTGTAGAGCTGCTGCTCCAGCTGCTCACGCGACATGACGCGCCCGGCGTTGAGCATCAAGGCGTGCAGCAAATCAAACTCGCGGGTGGACAACAGCACGGGCAGACCGTTGAGGCTGACCTGGCGGCCCGCTGGGTCCAGCTGCAGAGCGCCGCATTGCAGCGTGTCTTGAATCTGGCCGTGGGCACGGCGCACCAGCGAGCGCAAACGCGCGCCCAGCTCATGCAGGTCCACCGGTTTGACCACGTAGTCGTCCGCGCCCAGGTCCAGGCCACGAATGCGGTCGGGCACCGCATCGCGTGCGGTCAACACCAGCACCGGGGTACTGATCTTGCGCGCCCTGGCCGCCTGCAACACATCCAGCCCGTCTTTGAGCGGTAGCCCCAGGTCTAGCACGGCAGCGGCGTAGTCGCCCGTGGCGAGCTCATGCTCAGCGGCCAGGCCGTCACGCACCCAGTCCACCTGAAAGCCCAATTGGCGCAACCCGGCCCGCAGGCCATCGCCCAACATGGGGTCGTCTTCAGCTAGCAAAATGCGCATGCTTTTTTCTCCAGGGGGCTAAGGTTTTATTGCACACGGCGGGTCCACTGATGGGGTCAAGTATCCAGCAAGGGATGGATCCGCTGCTTAGTCGTCGTCCCCGTCATGTTCGGCTTTCTTAAACGGCGAGGTGCTGGTAGGTGTACCGGCCGTGTCAGTCCCGCTGGGCGCACTTTGCCACTGCAACCACCAAAAGCCCAGCACGGTCAGTACCATCACGCCTGCCAAAGACCACCAGGCGCGCGCAATGCCTTGTTGGGGTTGACCGTCTTTCTTGCCGGTCACCATGGCGCGCACCAGATTTTCGCGGTGACGCAAACTGGCTACTACCACGCCCGCCACGTGCACGCCCACCAGCAGCAGCATCAGGTTGCCCACCACTTCATGCACTTCGCTGAGCCATTCGCCGCCCACCTCGTGGTAGAACGCCCAGCCCGTGGCGACCAGGGCCACACTGCTGAGCAGCAGCAAGACAATGGCGACCGCACCGGCCGGGTTGTGGCCCACGCTGTGTTCGGGCTGGGGGCTTTTCAGGCTGCGCAGGTAGGCCAGCACGGCGGACGGGCCTTTGATAAAGCTGGAGAAGCGCGCATAGCGCGTGCCCATCAAACCCCACAGAATGCGAAACGCCACCAAGCCGCCCAGTGTGTAGCCCAGCGTGACGTGCAGCAGGCGCCAGCGTTCGCTCTCGGCGGTGATGTAGGCACCCAAAAAACTCAGTACCAAGAGCCAGTGAAACACCCGCACCGGGGCATCCCAGATCAGAATTTTGGTGGTGTGACTGGCGGGTGTCGACGGGCTTGTCGGGCTTGTGTTGATGTTAGTCATGATGGTTTACTTCGGAATTTTGACGTCATGTTCATTGAAATTGCCTTGCGCCGCGCCTGCGTGGCAGGCCACGCAGTTGGAGGCGCCGCCGACCGAGGCGCGCTTCCAGACCGCAGGCGACACTTCATCGGCACGGTGCTTGCGCAAAAACCAGGCTGACTGGGTGATGCGGTCTTGCGGCGGCTCCTCGCTGACACGTTTGTAGGTGCCCGCGTTGCTCTTGAGCCAGCCACTGATTTCGCGCACGCTGGCGGCGTCTAGCG
>JBIKZP010000109.1:0-7013 GCA_044354655.1 Rhodoferax sp.
CAGGTGAAGGGACCCAAATCGGGCCACCCTAGGCGATATGCTGGGATGTGCGGCACAACCGGCACCGGACTTTGATGCTGCTTACTTAGCCTCATGCGCTTGGATTTCCTATCCGTCGCAGTCACTTTTTCTGTGGTCTTACTAACCGATGGATCGCAGGTTCTAGCCCATGCTGGTTTTGCCACAAATTCAGAGGTGGTTGATGCGTTTTCTTAAGGCGCCTTCCAAGCTTTCAAGAAAGAATTGACCTAGCCATTTCAGTCTGGGATGGCCGCACATTCCCCGTGCACGGTGCCTGAAGCAGCAAGTAAATCCGATGAGCTACTCCTGTTTTATAGGAGTGAATCAAGTTCTTATTCAGTAAAAATAGAGGCCATTAAGAAAGGCTTGATGTTCGGAGTGCAACGCTTTTATGCGGCCCAGTGAAAGTCCAGCCTGTCTGCTGTCGTTTATTGAATGAAAAGAGGTGTTTCATGGAAACCATTGCCCCCCTGTGGCTATGGGCTACTTTTGTCGCCATTGTTTTGGTGTCGCTGTTCGTCGATTTCGTCGTGCTCAAAAAGCAGGGTGCACATGACATCGGAGTCAGGGAAGCACTGAATTGGTCCTTGATCTGGGTCGCGCTGAGCTTCTTGTTCAATGGGCTGTTCTGGTGGGCTATCAAGGAAACCACCGGTTCGATCGAACTGGCAAATACCAAGTCGCTGGAGTTCCTGACGGGTTATCTGATTGAAAAGTCATTGGCGGTGGACAACATTTTCGTCTTCCTCATGATCTTCACTTATTTCGCTGTCCCACCAAACTTCCAAAAGCGCGTGTTGATGATTGGCATCATCGGTGCCATTGTGTTGCGCACCCTGATGATCCTGGTAGGTGGCTGGTTACTGGCCGAGTTCCACTGGGTCCTGTACGTGTTTGGAGCCTTCCTGATCCTCACGGGTGTGAAGATGTGGTGGGCCGCTGGCCGGGAGCCGGATCTGGAAGACAATCCGGCACTCAAGCTTTTGCGTAAACTTTTGCCTGTGAGCAAGAACTACGATGGCGAAAAGTTTTGGACCATCGAAAACGGCCAAAAAATCGCCACACCCCTTTTCATGGTGATCTGCCTGATCGCACTGACCGATGTCATTTTTGCAGTCGACTCGATTCCTGCGATTTTCGCTATCACCAGTGATCCGTTCATTGTCCTGACCAGCAATGTTTTCGCTATCCTGGGCTTGCGTGCCATGTACTTTTTATTGGCGGCAGTGGCCAACAAGTTCCACTTGTTGAATTACGGTCTGGCTTTGATTTTGGTGTTCATTGGCAGCAAGATGTGCCTGATCGACATCTTCAAGATTCCTGTGGGTATCTCGCTGGGCGTGGTGGTCGGCATTCTGGTCGCAACCATGCTGTTGAGTGTTCGATCAGCGAAAGCCTGAGCCTCAGTTTGTGGGCTGGAACTCCGGGGAGAAACCCCTGAGTGACGGCTCCAATGGTCAATTTTCCATGTCGGAGACGTGCAACAACCGCTGCACCAGCGGGTGTTGCACTTTCTTTTCGGTGCCAATAGCGAAGAAGCTTTCTTTGACGCCCTCACAAGGTCCAAGCCGCTGCACATCGTAGTGCGCCAGCAATTCGTCATGCACCCATTCTGCTGCTGGGAAAACCCCCATGCCGCTTTCGCCAAAGGTTTTGAGCAAGGCGCTGTCCTCAAATTCACCCACGATGCGTGGCCGAATATTGTGCTGTTCAAACCAGTGGTCAATGCGGGACCGAATGGCCGTGTGTGCTGTGGGCAACAAGACAGGAACATCAGCCAAGCTGGCTGGGAATTTCTTTTTGGCCGATTTGACAAGGGATGCGGTGCCATACCAAGACACGGCAGATGTACCCAATGCATGGTTGTAGAGCTTGATGTTGGCATGGCTGGGTGCGGGACGATCGGACAAGACCACATCCAGGCGGTGCAGAGCCAGGTCGCCCAGCAAGTCGTCGAATTCGCCCTCATGGCAAAGCAGCCGCAAATTGGGTTCGCTCATCACGGGTTGCATCAGGCGGCGCACCACCAGTTTAGGCAAGCCATCAGAAATGCCAGTGGCCAACCGTACCGTGGGTGAGCTCACCGCATCGCGCACCTTGGCAGGCAGATTTTCGCCCAGCTGGAAAATTTGATCCGCCTGTTGCATGGCCGCCAGCCCGGCATCCGTCAATACCAAACCCCGCCCAGCGGGTTTGAGCAAGGCATAACCCAGTGAGCGCTCCAAATCTCGCACCTGGGCGCTCACGGTCTGCACCGCCATATCGAGTTTGTCTGCCGCCCGCGTGATGCCGCCTTCCTTGGCCACGACCCAAAAATAGTAAAGGTGCTTGTAATTGAAGGCGGTTCGCATAGACAGAAATATAAGGATGGTTGATCAGAAATTATCTGCTTTTTAAGAAGTTAAAGACAGGGTATCTTGGCATCACCCTCAAGCCACAACTCGCAAAACTCATGCATACATTTAAAAAACCCCCAACACCCGCGTGTCTACGAGGGGGTATCTGTGTGCTTGACTGTGGGTTGACATGTCGCGAGGTTTTAGCCGTATGTTTCGATTGTCCAAATTCAAAGGAGTCACCATGAAATGTCCCACTTGCACCGACACCCCTTTAGTGATGGCTGAGCGCCAAGGTGTCGAAATTGATTACTGCCCCGCTTGTCGGGGCATCTGGCTCGATCGTGGCGAGCTGGACAAACTGCTCGACCGCGCTGCAGCGGCTGCGCCAGTTCAGCCTGTTCAGGTGGCGCAGCCTTTGCCGGGCATGACGCGCCCATCGGGCTCTGGCGAGGGCCGCTACGGCTATAGCGACCATGACCGTGATCACTACAAACGCAAAAAATCGTGGCTCCATGAAATTTTTGACTGATGTGTTGGCCGTGGCATGACGAGCTTCACAGATCCGGCCATCTTGTTTTTTGTGTTTGGCAAGCTGGCCGGATCCTTGAAATCGAATTTGGAAATCCCCCAGCCCATATCCCGCTTTCTATCGCATTATTTGCTGATGGCATGGGGCCTGAAGGGCGGCTTTAATGACTGCGGGCCCAACGCACGATGTCGGCCGCGCCCATGGCACCGGCCTGACGCGCCACTTCTTGGCCTTTGTGAAACAGCGCCAGCGTGGGAATGCTGCGAATATTGAACCGTGCCCCCAGACTTTGCTCGGCTTCGGTGTCTACCTTGACCAGCCGGAAATGCGGCTCCAGTTGCGCTGCCGCTTGCTCAAAGGCAGGTGCCATTTGGCGGCACGGGCCACACCAGGGCGCCCAAAAATCGACCAGCACCGGCAAATGGCTGCGGCTGATGTGGCGGTCAAACTGGCTGGCGCCTAGCGCCAACGAATGCGCCACAAACAGCGGTTGGTGACACGAACCGCAGTCGGGCGCCTGGGCCAGATCGGCTTGGCGCACCCGGTTGGTGGTGTGGCAATGGGGGCAAACAATGTGCAGTGATTCGGTCATGACAACTCCTGTTGCGCTCTACATGGCGACCAGTCGTTTTATTGCAAGGTAGCCGAAGCGAAGGCGCTGGCTTCAAGGCGATAGTTTTAAATGTATTTCGCAATGAACCCGGCCACCAGGCTAAGCAGGATGGTGCTGGTAAACGGGAGAAACACCTCACGCCCGAAAATTTTAAAGCGCACGTCACCGGGCAATTGGCCAACGCCGAGTTTGCGCACCCAAGGCGTTAAGGCGTTGACCAGCATCAAGACCAGAAAAATAACAAGTAGCCAGCGGTACATGGTGAGGGGGTCCTGGGCGTTAGAGGCAAGGGTGTAAGAAAACGAGGAATGGGCCAGTTCACGCAGCTTACAGCGTATGGGTGCGGTCACCCTGGGCAAAGCCCAAAGCCTGCCAGGGTTCACCGCAGCACAGGCCAATGACCTTGAATAGCTCGCCCATTTCATGCTCCATGATCAAGGTTTGCGCCTTGACGCGGGTGGCCAGGGGCGCGCTTTCCATGCGCTGGGCCAGGCCGCAATTGATCAGGAAACGGGCCTGGCTGGTGTAGCCCAGCACGGACAAGCCCGCGTCCTGCGCGGCCAGCGCCAAGCCGGTGAAATTAATGTGCGCGGTGATGTCCTTGCGCCCTACCGCCTGCAGCGGGTCGGGATCGGCCTGGTGCTGCTGGTGGCACATGACGGTGCCACCCGAGCGCTGCGGGTGGTAGTACTCGTGCTCGGGAAAGCCGTAGTCAATGAAAAATGCCGCCCCTGCCGTGAGCTTGTCGGCCAGCGTGCGAATAAAAGACTCGCCCTGGGGGTGAATTTCGGTCAGGTAGTCGTGCGGACCCTCGGGCTCAATTGATGCACGCCAGCTGGTTACGCGGTCTTGCCACACCAGCGCTGGCGGCGCGCCCTCGCCCGCTTCACCAGCATCTTGCGGCTCGGCCAGCACCACGCCACGCTCATGCCAGACGCCCTGGAGCCGGTGCAGCAGTTTGACCGGCATGGCGTCGAGCACCTCGTTGCCCACCACCACACCCTGCATCTGGTCGGGCAAAGCCTGCACCCAGTGCACCAGGTCGCCAAACTTCTCCAGCGTGTGCTGCTGGCGCGCACGCAAACTGCCCGACACATCCACAATGGTGTAGCGCGACAGGGCCACGCCCTGCGCCTGCAAGCTGTTTATCAACTGCAGGGCCAGCGCGCCCGTGCCGGCGCCAAATTCCCAAACCTCGTCGGTCTGCGACTGTTGCAAAGCTTGCGCCACCTGCGCGGCCAGGGTCTGACCAAACAGGGACGTGATCTCGGGGGCGGTGACAAAGTCACTGCCGCCTACCTTCTTGCCGTCTTGTGTGGTGTAGGGCAAGGCCCCAAATTTAAGGCTGTCGTTGGCGTAATAACCCAGCCCCGGCGTGTACAAAGCCATGGCCATGAAGGTGTCAAAGCCGATCCAGCCACCTTGCTGGCGAATCTCATCCGCGATAATTTGGGTCAAACGGACCGAAATATCTTCGGCGGGCAAATAGGTCATAGGAAATATGCACAAACAATCAGGACAAGCAGCGGGGGCACCAGGCCCGGCCCAGACGCTGCCCCAACAAACCCCGATTATGTTGCCGAATCGGCCCTTCACCGGCCATGGGGCAACCCGTGTCTGAGGTCAAAAGCGTGCTGGTCACCGGCGGCTCGCAGCGCCTGGGTGCGCTGATTTGCCGCGCCTTTGCCCAAAACGGCTGGGCCGTCTGGTGCCATTACCAACACTCGGCCACGGCCGCCCTGGCGCTGTGCCAGGAACTGCGCGCTCAAGGCGCGCAGGCGCAGCCGGTTCAGGCCGACCTGGCCGACGACGCCCAGCGCCAACAGATGATGGCGCAGATACACGCGCACACCGGTCCCCTGCACTGCCTGGTCAACAACGCCTCCAGCTTTGAGCCCGACACAGCCGATGCGCTCGACCCGCAGGCCACGCGCCGTCAACTGGAAGTGAATTTGCTGGCACCGATGGCGCTGTCCAGCCTGATGGCGCAAAGTCTGGCCGGGCTTGCTGCCTCGGCCACCCGCAGCATCGTGCATGTGCTGGACCAAAAGGTGCTCAACCTGAACCCAGACTATTTCTCCTACACCCTGTCCAAACTGGCACTGGAGCGCGCCGTGGCCTTGCAAGCGCAAGCGCTGGCGCCGCGCTTGCGCGTGTGTGGCGTGGCACCCGGGCTGATGTTTTTGAGCGGCCCGCAAACCCAGGCCAACTTTGACGCCGCCAGCCGCGTCAACCTGATGCGTCAGGCCACCGACCCGGCGCAGGTGGCGGCCACCTGCCTGTTTTTGGCAGAAAACCCCTGCATCACGGGCATGACGCTGGCGGTGGACAATGGCCAGCATTTGGTGCCCCTGCCGCGCGACGTGATGTTTGTGGTGGACGACCTGTTGAAAGCCCCGCCCCATGTCCCTTAATTCGACGCCCCCGAAGCCCCATCCGAACGCACTGCACGCGTTGGACCCGCTGACCGACCTGGCCCTGAACTGCCGACGCATTTTTTTGCGCGACTTCATCGTGCCGGTGAACATTGGCGCCCACGCGTTTGAAAAAATCCAGGCCCAGCGCGTCATCTTCAATGTCGAGCTGTTTGTGCCTTACGCCTTGTCCATGCCAGAGACCGACCAGCTCAGCGAAGTGGTGGACTACGACTTTGTCCGCGAGATCATTAAAAACCGGGTGGCCACCGGCCACGTGGAATTGCAGGAAACCCTGTGCGACGACCTGGCCACGCGCTTTCTGGCGCACCCGCAGGTGCGGGCTGTGCGGCTGTCAAGCTGCAAGCCCGACGTGTACCCGGACAGCGCGGGTGTGGGTGTTGAAGTGTTTTGTATGAAAGATTTAAGCGCATGAACTCCTTGAACGGAAACCAGTCCCTCACGCTCACAGGGCTGCGGTTTGAAGCCAGCCTGGGTATTCTTGAATTTGAAAAAATGGCACCGCAACCGATCCAGGTCGACGCCGAGCTGAACCTGGGCGCACAGTTGCTGCTGCCGCACGACGATGAAATCAACCACGTGCTGGACTACCGGCGGGTGCGCAAAATCATCATCGACGAGTGCACCGCAGAGCACGTCAACCTGCTGGAAACGCTGATTGGCAAACTCGCCAACCGCCTGATGCAGTTGCCCGGCGTGCAAGGGGTGCGGGTGAAAATTGCCAAGCTAGAAATTTTTGACGACTGCGAAGTCGCCATTCGTGTTGAAACCGGTCAGTGGTGAGGTCTATATGAGTGCAGTGTGGGTTGAAGACGAGGTGGCAACACCGGTCAAGGATCAAAAAATTGAGCGTGAAACGCACAAGCTGGAAAAGCGCCTGTGCCGCCAAGTGGGCCAGGCCATCATGGACTTCAACATGATTGAAGAAGGCGACCGCGTGATGGTGTGCGTGTCCGGCGGCAAAGACAGCTACGGCATGCTCGACATCTTGCTGAAAATGCAACAGCGTGCCCCCATCAACTTTGAGTTGATCGCCGTCAACCTGGACCAAAAGCAGCCGGGCTTTCCCGACCACA
>JBIKZP010000110.1:0-6981 GCA_044354655.1 Rhodoferax sp.
GTGGTGGTGAACGACAACCGTGTCTCACCAGAAGGCCACAAAGCTTTTGTCACAGGTGAAATCGCCAAGCTCAAGCCAGCGATTGAAGCCTCCGGCAAATTTGCCGACTAAGCAGGAAAATATCTAGCGGCAGCCTACTGGCCGCTCAAGTTAAACACCCCACACGATGGGGTGTTTTTCTTTCTCGCAACGGCGCAGCATGTCCAGAAAAGGTTGTGCCCGCTGGCGCAGGGACACGGCTTCAAAGCGGGGCGCCGCTTCATGGCGCGCCAGCGCATCGGCCACAGCTTGAGCACGGGCAGCTTCTTCATGGACGATGGCGGCTGCTAGCGCCGCTTGGGCCGCGGGCATTTCTTCGGGCAAGACAATGCCTTGTTGCGCCCGGTTATCTGAAACGTCCTTGCCGATGATCTCCAGCACGCGTCGCCCATTGGGCTCCAACATGATGAGGTCACCGGTGGCTTTGGATTTGAATTTATAGAGCATCGTGTTCTCCTTGACGGGGCAATTTTTATCAGGCGGCGGTCTGCATGCGCAAGCGGCGCGCGGCGTCTTCGGCGACGGCGTCGTCAATCTCACGCATCAGGCCACCCACATCGACGGCGCCGGTTTGGCGTTTGAACTGGCCGGTTAGTACGCTGTCCACCTGCAGCACGCCGCGCTGGTACAGGTCCCAGATCTCGGGGCCAAAATCGGTGTCCAGCAACTCAGGCGCAAACTTGCCAAAGAAGCCGCGCAAATTGGCCACGTCGCGCAACAGCATGCGTTGCGCGTGGTTGTTGCCGGCGGCGTCAATGGCTTGTGGCAGGTCAATGATCACCGGGCCGTCCACGCCCTGGTCATGCCCCAGCAGAATGTTGAACTCGGACAAGTCGCCATGCACCACGCCCGCGCACAGCATGCGCACCACCTCCACCAGCAAGGTAGCGTGGTGGGCGTGGGCTTCCTCGGCGTTGAAGCGCACATCGTTCAAGCGCGGCGCGGCATCACCGTTGGCGTCGGTCACCAACTCCATCAGCAGCACGCCTTCAAAAAAGTTATAGGGCTTGGGCACGCGCACGCCGGCATCGGCCAGGCGGTAGAGTGCGTCTACCTCGGCGCTTTGCCAGGCTGCTTCTTGGGCTTCTCGGCCAAATTTACTGCCCTTGGCCATGGCGCGGGCCTGGCGTGAATTTTTAACCTTGCGGTTTTCGGTGTAGTCCACGGCCTGGCGAAAACTGCGCTGGCTGGCTTCCTTGTAGACCTTGGCGCAGCGCGTCTCGGCGCCGCAGCGCACCACAAACACCATGGCCTCTTTGCCGCTCATGAGCTGGCGCACCACGGTGTCTACCAGGCCTTCTTCTATCAGGGATTGCAATCTTGCAGGTGGTTTCATGCAGCCATTTTGCGCTATGTCGCAGCAGCCCTGCAGGCCACGGTGACAGGTCGTTTGCGCCGTCTCAAACGATGTCAACTACGATGTCAACTTAGGCGGTCACGCCGGGCTAGCGCCGGGAACAGGCGCAGCCAGCTGGCCGCAATCAGCACCGTGCCCAGGCCACCCAGCACCACCGAGCCCACCGGGCCGAGCAGGGCGGCGGTGGCGCCCGATTCAAACTCACCGAGCTGGTTGGAGGCGCCAATAAAAATCGAATTCACCGCCGACACCCGGCCGCGCATCGCATCGGGCGTTTCGAGTTGCATCAGCGTCAAGCGCGTCACTACGCTGATGCTGTCGGCCGCGCCAGTCACCGCCAGCGCCAACATTGACAAACCAAAGTGGCTGGACAAGCCAAACACCAAGGTGGCCAGGCCAAAAACCGCCACTGCACCCAGCAACTTGTAGCCCACATGGCGCTGCAAGGGAAAGCGCACCAGCAGCAGCGTCATCAGCAGCGCGCCCATGGCCGGGGCCGCACGCAGCAGGCCCAGACCTTGCGGCCCGGTGTGCAGAATGTCGCGGGCGTAAATCGGCAGCAGGGCCGTGGCGCCGCCGAGTAAAACGGCAAACAAATCCAGTGACATGGCGCCCAGCAAGACTTTGTGGTGCCAGACGTACGACACACCGGCCAGCACCGAAGCCAGCGTGGCGGCCCCCTGCGCAGGCACATGCCGGTAGCGCACGGTCAAGGTCAGTGCGGCGGACAGCAGCGACAAGGCCACGCAGGTGGCGTACACCGTGGTAGCGCCGGTGGTGTACAGCAAACCGCCCACGGCTGGCCCGCCAATGATGGCGATTTGTATGCCCACCGAGCTGAGCGAGATGGCGCGCTGCAACAGGGCTTGCGGCACCAGCAGGGGCGTGAGCGCCTGCTGCGCGGGCATTTGAAAGGCCCGCGTCATGCCCAGCACCACCGACAGGCCCAAAATCAGCTCGCGCGTGGTCAGCCCCGCGTGGGTTGACGCCACCAGCAACACCGCCACCACGGCTTGCGCCAAGATGCACGCGGCAAAGATGCGCCCACGGTGCCAGCGGTCGGCCAGGTGGCCCGCGGGCAAGGCCATCAACAGGGCCGGCACAAACTGAAACAGCCCCACCAGCCCCAGGTCCCAGGCGCTGGAGGTCAACTCGTACATATGCCAGGCCACGGCCACCATCAGCATCTGGTTGGCCAGCACGCCCAACAACCTCGCCATCCAGAAGCGCAGAAAAGGCTGTTGGTCCAGCAATTTGGGTGGATGAGAAGCAGTGGAGGCAGTGGAAGCAGAGGGCGCAGCAGTCATGCCCGTGAGCTTAGCAGCGCCTACCGGGTACTGGATTGCCCATGTTGACAAAATTATGTTTATATTTAAACTATTTCCTTATGAATATACTTTGCTTAGGCGGTGGCCCCGCTGGACTTTATTTCGCGCTGCTGATGAAGCTGCAAAACCCGGCACACCACATCACCGTGGTGGAGCGCAACAAGCCGTTTGACACCTTTGGCTGGGGCGTGGTGCTGTCAGACCAGACGCTGGACAACCTGCGTGAGGCCGACCTCGTCAGCGGTCAACTGATTGGTGATGCGCTCAACCACTGGGACGACATCGAGGTGTTCTTCAAAGGCGCCAGCGTGCGCTCAGGTGGCCACGGCTTTTGCGGCATTGGGCGCAAGCACTTGCTCAACATCTTGCAAGACCGGTGCCTGGCGCTGGGGGTCGAACTGGTGTTTGAGGTTGACGCGGACGACGACCAGGCCATGGCCGCGCAGTACCAGGCCGACCTGGTCATTGCCAGCGATGGCTTGAACAGCCGCATCCGCACCCGCTACGCCGACGTCTTCAAACCCGACATCGACACCCGGCTGTGCCGCTTTGTCTGGCTGGGCACCCACAAAACCTTTGACGCCTTCACCTTCGCTTTTGAGCAAACCGAGCACGGCTGGTTTCAGGCCCATGCCTACAAGTTTGACGACCAGACCTCCACCTTCATCGTCGAAGTGCCCGAAGACGTCTGGCAGGCGCATGGCATGCAGGACATGAGCCAAGAAGAGGGCATTGCTTTCTGTGAGCGCCTGTTTGCCAAGTACCTCGACGGCCACCCGCTCATGACCAATGCCAAGCACTTGCGCGGCTCGGCCCAGTGGATACGCTTCCCGCGTGTGATGTGCGCCACCTGGGTTCACCAGCTCAACATTGAAGGCCGAGATGTGCCCATTGTGCTGATGGGCGACTCGGCCCACACTGCGCACTTCTCCATTGGCAGTGGCACCAAACTGGCGGTGGAAGACGCGATTGACCTGGCACGCGAATTCGCCGCCGACCCGGTGACGCAACCCAGCAGCGACGACATGCAGGCGGTGTTGCAGCGCTACGAGGCGCGCCGCAGCGTGGAGGTGCTCAAGATTCAAAACGCCGCGCGCAACTCCACCGAATGGTTTGAGAACGTGGCGCGTTACACCCACATGCCGGTGGAGCAATTTGCCTATTCGTTGCTGACGCGCTCGCAGCGCATCAGCCACGAAAACCTGCGCCTGCGCGATGCGGCCTGGCTAGAAGGCTACGAGACCTGGTTGGGCCAGAGCGTCAACCCCGCTAGCAAGCCCAAAGCCATCGCGCCCATGCTGCTGCCCTTTACGGTGCGCGGCGTCACGCTCAAGAACCGCATCGTCGTCTCGCCCATGGCCACCTACAGCGCGGTCGATGGCCTGCTGCAAGACTTTCATTTGGTGCACCTGGGCGCGCGCGCGCTGGGTGGCGCCGCCTTGGTCATGGTGGAGATGACCAGCCCCAGCCCCGAGGGCCGCATTACCCCCGGCTGCCCGGGTTTGTGGAGCGATCTACAAACCCAGGCCTTCAAACGCGTGGTGGACTTTGTGCACGGCCAAAGCAGTGCCAAGATCGGTTTGCAACTGGGCCACAGCGGCCCCAAAGGCTCAACCCAAGTGGGCTGGGAAGGCACCGACGAGCCGCTGCCCACCGGCAACTGGTCCCTCCTGGCCGCTAGCGCCGTGGCGTATGGCGCGCAAAACCAGACGCCGCACGAAATGAACCGTGCCGACATGAACATTCTGAAGCAACAGTTTGTGCAGGCCACGCAACGCGCCAGCGAGGCCGGCTTTGACTGGCTGGAACTGCACGCCGCGCACGGCTATTTGTTGTCGAGCTTCATCACGCCTTTGACCAACCTGCGCAACGACGACTACGGTGGCAGCCTGGAAAACCGCTGCCGTTACCCCCTGGAAGTGTTTGCCGCCATGCGCGCGGTCTGGCCGGCTCACCTGCCCATGAGCGTGCGTATCTCCGCACACGACTGGGCGCCCGGTGGCAACACCGCCGACGACGCCGTCGCCATAGCGCGCTTGTTCAAGGCCGCAGGCTGCGACCTGATCGACGTGTCCTCAGGCCAAACCACCCGCGCAGCGCAACCGGTGTATGGCCGCATGTACCAAACGCCGTTTTCTGACCGCATCCGCAACGAGGCCGGCATACAGACCATCGCCGTGGGCGCCATCTCCGAGGCCGACCACGCCAACAGCATCATTGCCGCGGGCCGCGCCGACCTCTGCGCCATTGCCCGCCCGCACCTGGCCGACCCCGCCTGGACCCTGCACGAAGCGGCCAAACTGCAAAGCCGCGCCGTCGTCTGGCCGCGTCAATACGACAGCGGCCGCGATCAGCTTTACCGTGAGTTGGCCAAACAACAGCAAATGGCGGCCAGCGCGCCGGTCAAGAAAACCGGCCCGCTTTCAGCCGCCCAGGAAGAGGGCCTGTAGCATGGACAAAGAAGCCCGCCTGCAGGACAGCGCTGCTGCCGACCACCCGCAAGCGCTGCGGCTTTGGTTGCGCATGCTCACCTGCACGCAACTGATTGAAACCCGGGTGCGCAGCGGTTTGCGTGAGCAGTTTGACACCACCTTGCCACGCTTTGACCTGATGGCGCAACTTGAGCGTGCGCCCGACGGCCTGAAGATGAACGAGCTGTCGCGGCGCATGATGGTGACCGGTGGCAACGTCACCGGCATCACCGACCAACTGGTCAGCGAAGGCCTGGTGCTGCGCGTGCCCGTGGAGGGCGACCGGCGCGCCTACCGCGTCTTGCTCACACCGCGCGGACGCCAGCAATTCTCAGAGATGGCGACCCAGCACATGGCCTGGATAGAGAGCGCCTTTGCCGGCCTGGACGATGCCGAGATTGACGCCCTGCACCAGCTGCTCGGGCGTGTCAAAGAACACACCAAAACCGCGATGGACACCACGCCCCCCGTGGTGACCGCCTAAGCACGGCAACGGCTATTTACTGCCTCAATTCGCCCCTTCAATTCGTTTACCCCATCAAGTCACCCCATGAAACATTACATAGCCGCCAGCAACCCCATGCATGCCCAGTTCAAACCCACGGCCAGCTACGTGGCCCAGCACTTCAGCTGGGGCTTTGCCCAAGGCGTGGGCACGCTCACCCTGAACCGGCCAGAGCGCAAGAACCCGCTGACCTTTGACTCCTACGCCGAATTGCGCGACCTGTTCCATGCGCTCAAGCAATCGACCGACGTGAAGGCCGTGGTGGTCACCGGTGCCGGTGGCAATTTTTGCTCGGGGGGCGATGTGCACGAGATCATTGGCCCGCTCACCACCATGACCATGCCCGAGCTGCTGGAGTTCACCCGCATGACCGGCGACCTGGTGAAGACCATGCGCAACTGCCCGCAGCCTGTCATTGGCGCCATTGACGGCATTTGCGCCGGTGCTGGCGCCATGATGGCGCTGGCCTGCGACCTGCGCTATGGCACTGCCGCCACCAAAACGGCGTTCTTGTTCACCCGTGTGGGCCTGGCCGGTGCTGACATGGGTGCCTGCGCCTTGCTGCCCCGTGTGATTGGCCAGGGCCGCGCGTCGGAGCTGCTGTTCACCGGGCGCGCCATGAGCGCCACTGAGGGGCTGAACTGGGGCTTTTACAACGCCCTGTATGACAGCGCCGAACTGCTGCCCAAAGCCCAGGCCATGGCGGCAGAGCTGGCCGCCGGTCCCACCTTTGCCCACGGCATGACCAAGACCATGCTGCAACAAGAATGGGCCATGACGATTGAGCAGGCGGTGGAGGCCGAAGCGCAAGCCCAGGCCATCTGCATGCAAACCCAAGACTTCCGCCGGGCCTATGAGGCTTTCTCCGCCAAGCAAAAACCCGTATTTGGAGGCAACTGACATGGCCACCAGCGAGCTCCCCAGCGCCGCGCCCACCCCGCATTTAAGCCTGCCCTTTTTCAACGCCGCCCACCAGGATCTGGCGCAGCGCCTGGTGGCCTGGGCGCCGCAGCAAGACGTGGACGAGCGCGACGACCGCGCGGCCTGCCAAGACTGGGTGCGCCGGCTGGGCGATGCCGGCTGGCTGCGTTACTGCGTGCCGGCCGCCTTTGGCGGTGCGCTAGAAGCCATGGACTCGCGCGCGTTGGTGATCCTGCGCGAAACGCTGGCCTTTCATTCCCCGTTGGCCGACTTTGCCTTTGCCATGCAAGGCCTGGGCAGCGGCGCCATCACGCTGGCGGGCTCCGCGGCGCAACAGGCCGCCTACCTGCCGGCGGTGGC